>JAJRSY010000053.1 GCA_024278565.1 Bacteroidota bacterium | reverse complement strand
CTTTTTAGCATGTATAAAGTAGCCTCAATTCGCTTTCTTTTGACCAAAAATTGCAATTGACAATAACATTTCAAGAAAAAATCATCCTATTTCACCTAAAAACCAATGATTGTTTAGTTCAAAATTTTTAAATGCTTTTGCTCTGGCAATAATATGCCTGTCTTGGTATTCATTCACTTGTAGGTGTACGGTCTTCACTTAGTTAAATTAAATAATTTCAAGTTCCTAACGCCTAAATCAGCGCACAGTTTAAAGGGGCAGGGCTTTTGCGTCTTTTTGCAAAAGACATGACGCTTTAAACTGTCCGCTGGATTTTTTGGTTATGTGTCTTAATCATATTGCATCATTGGGTTTAGCATGATTTTGGGGGCTTTAATAGATTCCCTTAATAAAGCTAATTGTGTAAACAGCTCTTCTTTTTGTACATTCTCAATAGTTAAGCCACCGCTATAGATAGGCATTGGAACGGCTGTGTACATTTCATCCCATTTTAACAGACCCAGTTTTTTTAAGGCACGGTCAAAAATATGTTTTGAACTTTGGTCGTAGGTATCGCACTCGTCTTTATCTATTCCTCCGATAAAGCTGTAGATTAGAGCGTTGGCTCCTCCATTTATTATTTCTTTCTCATAAGGTGGTCGAGGGAAAATCATTCCGTTAAGAGTGTTTATTGTCAAATTTCGACCAGATTTTTCCCCCCATAATTCAAGCTCTCCAAAAGCAGTTCGCCCTATCACATGATATTTATTAGTCTCTGGCTCCCAGTAATCAGTTCCTTTTAACCACATTTCCACAATATCATCAAAGTCTCGGGGGTTGGTATGCCACCATATACCTTCACCATAACTACAGATACCGTATTTTTTCCAAATATACAAAAGTGCTTCGGGTATTCCCGTTAATTGTTGCTCTATATCTTTATTCACCTTTACACAATTATCGGCTTTTCCAACATCCTCAAGAAGCCCTTCATACCATTCTTCTAATCTATCTATATTCATAAGCCACATCTCTTTAATTTTGTATTCATTTTTTTGCTACCCCTGGCTTTAGCATCCAATGCCTCTTGCCGTAAGCTAGCTGCGCGTTCTTTTCTAGTCCACTGCGTACCTAATGATCGATTAACCCCTTTATCACCCATATGATCATCCAGTCTTTTAACGTCAAATTGATCTTTGCCGCCTGCAAACCCATCGGGATTGTGTAATACATCCATTTGTTTGGCTGCATTATTAGCATACGCTTTTGCTTGTAGTTGTATTTCTTTACGAGAAAGGTTAGTTGTTTGTGTTAGTTCATCAATTTTCTTTTGTCTTAAATGTTTTTTGTAAGCACCTCTAAAATATTAGGACACCCATGTTATTTACATGTAAGAAAATATTAGGACATCCATGTTATTTACATGTGGTGGTTTTCATGTTAAACTATCTAAATTGGAAATAAACTATATTTCAGGAGCTCAAAATGACAACAGCAAGAAGAGATTTAATTAGCTTAGCATGAAAAGGGTACCGACCCCTTAAACTTACTTAAACTTATTACCCACTGTATTTCACATAGAGCCATTTTTATTTGTGCCATTTTATTATTCGGTTATTGGGTTTTGTTTGAGTTTTAGATACGAATAACTTAAAGATATAACACCTATACCGACAACAAGTGAAACTAGGTATAAAACAGACGCAATAATTGATAATATTAACATATCTTGAGAAAACAAAAAGAGTGATATCGTGTTCATGATTAAAGGCAACACAAAGACTAATACTACTAAACGCCAACCATTGCCTTTTGACAAGTTCCAAGCACTTGCAATACTTGTATCGACATCATCAACTGATGCTGCTGGTATAACAAGCAACCATCGTGCTATGAGATAATATACGGGCGATCCAATTATATTAACAGGAATACTTGACGGTGCTACTTCCTTTAATACACCTGTAAAGAAAAGTCCTATCAGTACCATGATTATCACTACAAAAAAGAAAATTACAAAATACCAGCCTATAAATTTAAACTCTCTTGAAGATAATCGAAAAACAGCTGTTTTATTAACATCGTCTATACTCATGATGAAGGTGCGGTGAAAAGCAACAACAACTGTGCTAGTTATCAATGTTAATAGGCATATTAATACAAAGCCGATAAACCCCAGGTTCTTCTGCGGAACAAGTGATTCTCCAAACATAAACAATAAAGCAATAAATAAAACTAAAGGAATAGAAAACTAATAAAGTACATATATCGCTCTTTCATAACGAACAATACCTGTAAAAAAGTTGGAATGATTGGTAGTTTTGCAGGGCAAAAGCATTTAACTTAATCCCATTATTTTTTCTCTGTACCTATAGTCATATGCGGCTAGCATTCTTTTGTTTTTCTTGCTTTTTTTCAGGGTGGTTTCCTTTACTATCATTCCCAATGCCACTTTGAGTATGATATTGAAATTTTCTGCCGCATTGTCCTTTCTCTTTCTTGGGGCATCTTCCCTGAACAGTACATCAAGAGTCCAATGGAGGTTGTTCTCCACCGACCAGTGCTTTCTTATGGCAATGTTCAGAGCCTTAGCATCTGCCCCTAGGCTCGATATATAGATGCGTTGCTCCTTACCAACCTTTCCAGTGGTCTTGTTTGTGGTCTGGGTCTGGATTCTTGCGATGGTTTTGAGCCCTATCCATTTTTCTTTTCCCTCGATGTGGCTCAGGTCAGGGTATGCCCAACAGGTTCTGGTCTCTATCCTTCCGTAATCCAGATTATCATGGGTATGGGTACTCTCAGGTTTTTCTAGTTTTATGGTATCCAAGATTTCCTGCTCAAGGTTCTTTTGGTTGCCCTTGACGGCAAGTATGTAGTTCGCCCCTTTGTCGATGGTCTTTTTAGCAATTTCCCTTTGGCATCCCATGGCATCTATCGTTACCGTGGTCCCTTCTAGGGCTAGCAGTTCCAACAGTTCGGGAATGGCCGTGATTTCATTGCTCTTATCATTTGTCCTGACTTGCCCGAGGGACAGGCCGTTGCCCGGGGCGAAGGCGGTGACGATATGGGGTAGGTCTTTCTGCTTGGTCCCTTTGATGGTCTTTCCGTCTATAGCAACAACCTCGCCTTGTGCCAATTCACAAATGCTGTCCGTCCAATCCATGGAACAATCGTTGAAACGCTGTGGGTCAAGGGCTGAGAACACCCTTTTAAGGGTATCGCAACAGGGCACTCCGTTTTTGTACCTACCATACTTTTTAAGCCATTCCAATTGGTTCTCTCCGAAAAGGACTACCGTCTCCCAGTCGTCGGCACCGCTGATTACTGCCGATATGACCAAGAAAAGTATGTCGGTCAACGGATGGGGGAAATTCCCCTTTGTTGTCCTGCGAGG
>JAJRSY010000052.1 GCA_024278565.1 Bacteroidota bacterium | reverse complement strand
GCTATTCTGCCACCTACCAAGGCACCCTTTCGCCCGATTCGGAAATTGAGGAAATGGTCTGGCTCAACTACTCCGATAGGGATAAGGTCTCAAAGGTAGATACATTGATTTTCGATTTCCTCTATAAAAAAGGAGTGTTGGTCTAATTCTCTTTTTCTACTCCAAAAGATTTCATTAATTTGCCTTTCTAACCTAAAATAAATAGATGGAAGTACTAGGTATTGATATTGGCGGCTCTGGAATAAAAGGGGCATTGGTAGACTCTGAAACCGGAGAAATGTTGACCAAACGTTTTCGACTGCCCACTCCCCCATCTCGAAAACCGCAGGAAATGGCGGAAGTCGTGGACCAGCTTATTAAGCACTTTGATTACAAAGGCCCCGTTGGTTGTGGTTTTCCCGCTACCATTAAAAAGGGAGTAGTCAAATCATACGGTAACCTACATAAAAAATGGTTGGGTGTAAAAGTGAACGAACTGTTCAGTGAGGCTACGGGTTTGCCTTTTACCGTAATCAACGATGCCGATGCCGCCGGTTTTGCCACTATGAACTACGGCATTGGAAAAGGAAAAATGGGCCTTGTGGTGATGATTACCATAGGTACCGGCCTCGGAAGTGGTGTCTTTCTTGATGGCAGGCTCATACCCAATTTTGAACTGGGACACATACCCTATAAAAAACATTCAAAAATCGAGTCTTGGGCGGCCGCATCGATCAAAGAAAAAGAAAACCTCTCCTATGAAAAATGGGGCAAGCGCTTTAATAAATTTCTCGCTTTGGTTGAATTGATAGTAGCGCCCGACCTTATAATTCTGGGTGGCGGAACTTCTAAGGATTTTGATCAATTTAAAGATCATATCAAGATCGATACGCCCGTTATTGCTTCAAAACTGCGCAACCATGCCGGTATTATCGGTGCGGCGGCGGCTGTTGCGCAATAGAACCAAACGTTCTTCTCTTGTCGTTCCTACTCCTTCTCCCTGTCATTCCATCGGCCTTTTGTCGTTCCGAACCTGCCTGCCGGTTTAGCCGCCGTAGGAGGGCAGGCAGGCGAAGTGAGGAATCTCTCTAGAGGGCCGAGACCACCTTTCACCTGTTTTGAATTGTCAACTGGATCTCGTACCAATATCGGCATCCAACTTCAATTACAGAACAGAACCTGAAAAACCATACGTAAGGATTCCCTGCCCGTCCGGCAGGCGGGCTCGTGCCTCGGAATGACAAAAAAAGGAGTGTTCGTAATGACAAAACGGGCAATACTCAATCCGTACCATATGGAAATAAATACTCTAAAAAGTTCAAATACGGATTTATAGTTTTAATCAAATCCATCTTTTTCTCCCTCCGCCATCCCTTTATTTCCTTCTCTCTGGCAATCGCCTCTTGAACCCATGAAAATTTCTCGTAGTACAAAAGGTGTTTACATTTATATTTAGATGCGAAAGTCCTTTTCTTGGTTCTGATGTTTTCGGAATGTTCGAACAACCGCCTAGCCAAATAATTGGTCACTCCCGTATAAAGAACTGATTTGGTCTTATTGGTTATGATATAGACGTGATAGGTATGATGGCCTTGATTGAACATTACCGAAATATATGAAATATCGACTGTCAACCGACCTTATCAACAAGAACGATCATCTGATTGGGATTCCCTGCCCGTCCGGCAGGCGGGCTCGTGCCTCGGAATGACAAAAAGGGGGCAAACCGTTTCTCTTGTCGTTCCGAACGTTCCTTTTGTCGTTCCGAACCTGCCTGCCGGTTTAGCCGCCGTAGGAGGGCAGGCAGGCGAAGTGAGGAATCTCTCTAGAGGGCCGAGACCACCTTTCACCTGTTTTGAACTGTCAACTGGATCTCGTACCAATATCGGCATCCAACTTCAATTACAGAACAGAACCTGAAAAACCATACGTAAGGATTCCCTGCCCGTCCGGCAGGCGGGCTCGTGCCTCGGAATGGCAAGAATCTGTTCGAAATGATAGGAGTGTATTCGAATGACAAAAACAGGGCAAATGGCAATAAAAAAGCCCTAAACCAAAATTTGGTTTAGGGCTTTAAATTTGTATAAAACACTAAGGGTCTGTTACAAAATAACCTTTACATTTTGTCTTGTTCTTTTGCACACTAACAGCGTTAAAAATACTCACTTTAGCTAAGGCTATACCTGCGTTTTTTGCCTCGTTATTGCACAAAATAACGTCGCCAATTCTGTAAACTTTATTTCGTAACAGACCCTAAGCAATCTTATTTCGCTTACGCTCGTTTTCGGTCAAATATATTTTTCTTAGTCGTAAATGCTTTGGCGTCACCTCAACATACTCGTCTTTTTGAATATACTCCAATGCCTCTTCTAAAGAGAATTTAATGGCGGGCACGATCTTGGCCTTATCATCTGCCCCCGACGAACGTACGTTCGAAAGTTTCTTGGTTTTGGTGATATTGATCGTCATATCATCTCCACGAGAGTTTTCACCGATTACCTGACCTTCATAAATATCCTCTCCCGGGTCAACGAAGAACTTACCTCGATCTTGTAGTTTATCAATAGAATAGGGTATGGCCTTGCCTTTTTCCATAGAGACCAAAGAACCATTTTGCCGTTGCGGAACATCACCTTTCATTGGTTGGTATTCCAAAAAACGGTGTGCCATAATAGCCTCCCCGGCAGTTGCGGTCAACAATTGGTTTCTCAAACCAATAATCCCCCTTGAGGGAATCAAAAACTCGCACACCATACGGTTGCCTTTGGCCTCCATACTGGTCATTTCACCTTTTCTTATTGAAACCATTTCTACCGCTCTACCTGATACTTCTTCTGGTAAATCTATGGTCAGGTGCTCAACTGGTTCACATTTGGCCCCGTCAATTTCTTTAATGATTACCTGAGGTTGACCTATTTGCAGTTCATAGCCTTCGCGACGCATGGTCTCAATCAAAACAGAAAGGTGCAATACCCCACGGCCAAAGACCAAAAATTTATCAGCACTATCAGTTTCCTCTACCCCTAACGCCAAATTCTTTTCCAACTCTTTTTGCAACCTTTCGTTGATATGCCTCGAGGTTACGAACTTACCGTCCTTTCCAAAAAACGGACTATCATTAATGGTAAACAACATGCTCATGGTCGGCTCATCGATTGCTATGGTCTTTAACCCTTCAGGGTTTTCTAAATCTGCAATGGTATCCCCAATTTCAAATCCTTCCAAACCGACTATGGCACAAATATCGCCCGCCTCGATTTCCTGTACTTTTTTGCGCCCAAGGCCCTCGAAAGTAAACAACTCCTTTATTTTCGATTTTACAATGGTCTTGTCCCGTTTCACCAAAGAAATCTGCTGCCCTTCTTTTAGGGTTCCACGTTGTAACCTTCCAATCGCAATACGACCCGTAAACGAAGAATAATCCAATGAGGTGATTAACATCTGGGTATTTCCCTCTTTAACTTCAAAAGTGGGAATATGTTCAATGACCATATCTAAAAGTGGCTCGATATTATCGGTCTCATTCTGCCAATCATCACTCATCCAATTGTTCTTTGCCGAACCGTAGACTACGGGAAAATCAAGCTGCCATTCTTCGGCATCCAATTCAAACATCAGGTCAAAAACCTTTTCATGAACCTCTTCGGGCGTGCAATTCTCTTTATCGACCTTATTAATGACCACACATGGCTTTAAGCCCAGATCCAACGCTTTTTGCAATACAAAACGAGTCTGTGGCATTGGCCCTTCAAAGGCATCAACCAACAACAATACACCATCGGCCATGTTCAATACACGTTCGACCTCACCACCAAAATCAGCGTGACCGGGGGTGTCTATGATATTGATCTTTGTTCTCTTATAGACCACAGAAACGTTTTTAGACGTAATGGTAATTCCCCTTTCACGTTCAAGGTCATTATTGTCCAATATCAGGTCACCCTTGTTTTGGTTCTCTCGAAACAATTGACAGTGGTACATGATCTTATCTACCAAGGTGGTTTTACCATGATCGACATGGGCAATAATGGCAATATTCTTCGTTGACATAACTATTGGTTTAAAACAAAACGGACACCCGTTATTTTCAGCCTGCAAAGATACTTCTATTTTTCAGAGGGCAACACAAAGTCATGTTATTTTTATAGTGTTGATTTTGAGGAGGTTAATTTAACGACGTTTCCGGATCACCCAACCAACTCGAGCAGCCAAAACCAAGCCGAACCCACGCTGGAATTCATCTTCAAAATAAGTGACCCCAGTCTCAAGCCTGTAAAAAAATCCTCTTTTGTAGGTGCGCTGTAGACCATAAACAGGCCCTACACCCAAGACGGTAACGGCATGCAGGTTACCAATCAACGGGGCTCCGTCTTGGTACACTATCATCGCCCCCACATAATTACCGGAATTTCCCGTGATATTTTTTCCCTTGCGCAGTCTCCTGCCCATATTATAATAGTAACGGTACTGCCCCCTAAAAATAGGGTATATTCCAAAAATGGTCTCGCAACCAGAACAACCCCTAAGGGCAAAACCGGTAATGGCCTCTATACTAAGCGTACTGTTTTTTGAAATTCCTGCCTCGTACAGCACGCTGGGCATGGGCAGGCCCAACTGCAACTGATGATCCTCAACATTTTTATCGGATTGGGCCTTCGAAGAACAGAATACGGCGACAACGAAGATCAAGGTTAAAAAAAATTTCATAGTAATTTGATTTATAGGTGACTATAAATATACCACAAATACCAGACCGATAGTGTACCTTTGTCAATAATTTGTTTTTCTATGGATTTAGCTCTCATACCCAATATAAAACATACCGACAGCAATAATTTTTTTCTGCTCGCTGGCCCTTGTTCAATTGAGGGTGAGGACATGGCACTACGTATTGCCGATAAAATAGTCACAGTAACCGATAAGCTTCAAATACCTTATATTTTTAAGGGAAGTTTTAAAAAGGCCAATCGCAGTCGTGTGGATTCGTTTACGGGAATCGGTGATGAAAAAGCATTGAAGGTTCTAAGAAAAGTATCAGAGACTTTTAACGTGCCGACCGTAACCGACATTCATGAAGTGTCTGATGCGACCCTAGCGGCCGAATATGTTGACGTACTTCAGATACCCGCTTTTTTGGTGCGTCAGACCGATCTAGTCGTCGCAGCTGCCAAAACAGGAAAGACCGTCAACCTTAAAAAAGGACAGTTCATGTCGCCTGAAAGCATGCAACACGCCGTGACAAAAGTGACCGGTTCGGGCAACGAGCAAGTGATACTGACCGATCGGGGTACCATGTTCGGCTATCAAGATATGGTGGTCGATTTTCGGGGAATTCCAACGATGAAACACTATGCGCCCGTAGTGCTTGATGTTACCCACTCCCTTCAACAACCCAATCAATCTTCGGGAGTTACCGGCGGAAGACCTGACATGATCGAAACAATGGCCAGGGCAGGTATCGCCACCGGTGTTGATGGCATTTTCATTGAAACCCATTTCGATCCGTCAATTGCCAAAAGTGATGGCGCCAATATGTTGCATTTGAATCATTTAGAGAAGTTGTTGACAAATTTGGTGGCGCTACGTAAAACTGTGAATCACCTGAAATAATTTTCTCTAAAACCATTGATCGACGAATGCCCTTAATTTTACGGAAATGGAACCTAACAAGCGAATATTGCTTTAAATAAAAAAACCTCAAAATATTTTGTTCAATGAACGAAAGACGAACAACAAATATATTGCTCCTGATAGTTGCTTTACCGGTACTGTTTTTTATTCTGAAGCTACTGTCGTTTATTTTTGTGCCTCTTGCTTTTTCAATGTTTATTGCATTAATATTTTTACCGTTAATGCGGTGGTTAAGAAAGAAAAAAGTGCCAAAAACAATTAGTTTGGTACTGGTAATCTTGATTATTGCAACGTTCTTCAAACTTACGGGAGAATTAATTCAACTCTCAAGCAAAGAAATTGTAACCACTGAGAACAATTTGCTTGAAAAAGTAGAATTAAAACTAGAAACATTGGTAATTCCCTTGGAAACCTTTTTTGGTATTGAGCGGGTAGAGGGCAAAAGCATCACCTTGCATTATTTGAATAAAATAAATCTAAATAAAACCTTTGGCTCAACATTTGATTTAATAGGTAATATTATTTCAATGACCTTAATGACTTTTTTCTTTGCCATATTACTTCTTGCTGAATCCCTGAATTTTCAAAAGATCCTAAACAGCACGATTATTCGTCAAAAGTTCTCATCAATAAAGGTTTTCATGCATATAGAAAGAGACATTATAACATTTATTAAAGTAAAGTTCATTATTAGCTTTTTTACCGGACTGGGTTTTGCACTTGTTTGTTTTTTCTTTGACGTTAGTTTCCCTATTTTTTGGGGGTTATTGGCTTTTGTTATTAATTTCATTCAAATGATCGGTTCTATTATTTCTGTTTTACTATTATCATTGTTCGCTTTTGTAGAGATAGATTCAACAGGCACCCTGTTATTTTTTATACTTGCAATTACACTTGTTCAAGTTGTAATGGGCGGTATTTTAGAACCTATATTTATGGGCAAGTCCTTTTCGATCAATGTAATCACTATTTTAATAATGTTAATGTTCTGGGGTTTTATCTGGGGCATTCCCGGTATGATATTATCCATTCCTCTAACAGTTTTTATCAAAATCATATTAGAACAGTTTCCAAAAACAAAAGTAATGGCAGGTTTAATGTCAGGATCGGGGTTTAACATTAAAGATTACAGTAGGCGATAAAAAGCCGAAACGCGGGCAAGTACTAGATTTGTTGACAGGAGGCCGACCCAAGGAAGTAAGTTTAGGAATTTAACTTAACCGTGTTAAAACGTGTAAACTTCTAAACTAAACTCCTAAACTTTCCAACATGAAAAAGGTTTAGGGGTTTAGACCTGCCTGTCGGCAGGTTTATGGCTGTTTTACACAGTGTTTTTTTCAATATTAATTTGGCGGACATAGTTTAGGGGTTTGGAAAGTAAGTTTAGGAATTTAATTTAACCGTGTTAAAACGTGTAAACTTATTGAACTTCTAAACTTATTGAACATAGCCAAAAAATATTGATATTTGTCGCAACAAAAAGAACAAATGAAACAGACACTATACGTTTTTCTATTGCTACTAATAGTTTCTTCATGTGGTAAAACCGATACCGAAAGCACCATGACCGTTTCGGGCAAGGTAAAAGGGCTTAAAAAAGGCACCTTGTACCTGCAACACTTATCCGATTCTACATTGATAGTTATCGATTCCCTGCAAGTTGATAGGGATGGCAACTTTAGCTTTAAGACAGAATTGGAGAGTCCTGAGATCTTTTACCTCTACCTCAGCAAAAAAGATTATAACGAGGTCAATGACCGAATTACTTTTTTTGGGGAACCTGGTAACATAACCATCAATACCTCATGGAACACTTTTGACACCAAACCTAAAATAGAAGGTTCGAAAACACATAAAAAATGGGAAGAATACCAAAAAACCATGTCCAAGTTCAATATGAGGAGTCTTGAAATAGCACAGGGTTCTCTACGTTCAAAAACACCGCTAGACTCCCTTCAAACAGATTCAATCCAGAAATTGGGGAGTTTAAATATGAAACGGGGTTATGCCTATGCACTGAATTTTGCGCTAAATAATAAAGATTCATACGTAGCACCCTATATCGCACTTCATGAAGTACCCGATGCCAATATAAAATATTTGGACTCTATAAATAATTCACTGACCCCAGAGGTGGCCGATTCAAAATATGGTCGTGCGCTTAAAGAACATTTGGAGCGTATGAAAACTTTCAGGCAATAAAAAAATCCCGCAAGAGCAGGATTTATTATTGATCTGGTTTTAAAACCTATCAACTCAATTTGTTAAGTTGATCTACAAGAGCCTTTGATTTTTTCTCTAATTCTCCTCGAACCGACTTCAAATGGGTTTTTCGGTTCTCTACCTTTCGTTGGTTCACCTTCACAATCAACTCATCAAAAGTAGTGATAGCGCTATCTATGATTTTCGCCCCTTCTTTTGAGTCTTGTTTATTATTGGCCGCATCAACGACATAAACCGCTTCTATGATATCACCAAGAACGTAATTAATATCTTTTTTTAAATCTCTAATATTTGCCATCGGTATTATTTTTTTTGCAAAAATAAGGCTTTTACCGACAATTCTTCAAATGGTAACCTCTAAAAGTTTGGCTCTCGAAGATTTTAAAACAATAGTTTCTGAATTTGCCGAAACCAATACGGTTTCCCCTTTTTGAATTTGGGCCGAACCAAATTCGTTCTCTACGGTTACCTTGCCTTGAACGCACATATAAATTGCAAACGAATCTCTTAATGAAACGTCCAGCTTTAAATCTTCGGTCAGATCAATGAAGTTTGTTTTGAAATAAGGGCAATCGACCATCTTGTTCACCACATTCGCCTCTTTCGGATAGTTCACTTTAAAATCGTCTTTTTTTTCATAATCGATCGCATCCAAGGCCATTTCTGTATGCAGCTCACGAAGGTTTCCATTTTTATCTTTTCGGTTAAAATCAAAAACCCGGTAGGTTACATCAGACGTCTGCTGAATCTCGGCAAGTAAAACCCCTGCCCCTATCGCGTGAATTTTTCCCGTATTTATAAAAAAAGTGTCGCCTTCTTCTACTTCTTCATAATTCAACAAATCAAGTAAGGTATCGCTTTTGAGACTTTTTGAATACACCTCTTTGGTTACGTCTTTGTTGAAGCCGACAATCAAGCTCGCATTTTCATCAACGTTCATAACATACCACATTTCAGTTTTTCCGAAGGAACTGTGCCGTTCTTTGGCCAATTTGTCGTTAGGGTGCAATTGAATCGACAGATCTTGTTTGGCATCGATAAACTTGATAAGAATCGGAAAACCTTTCCCAAAACGCTCAACCACACTTTTACCCAATAATTCTTCTGGGTGGGTATCTATCAAGTCTTGAAATGAACGTCCTGAAAAATCTCCGTTGGCGATTATTGAAATGTCGCCTTTAACCGTGGACAGCTCCCAACTTTCACCTGTGATATCACTTGTTATAGGCTTACCAAGAACATCTTTCAACTTGGTGCCGCCCCACAGGCGTTCTTTTAATATAGGTTGGAATTTTAGGGGATATAGGTTCATTATTTTGGTTGTTGGTTGTTGGGAAAGTAAATTATATCGACGCAAGCGTCGGAGCATTGAACTCAACCCGAATAGGTTACAAAATTACGGGAGGTTTCATAGAGCACTACCTCTAAATCTTTTGACAGGTCGATATGAGGCCGCAATTTGTTCCAAATGACAACGGCAATGTTTTCTGCTGTCGGGTTCATATTTTTGAACTCGGCAACCTCCAAGTTTAGGTTTTTGTGATCCAAGACATCCTCAATATTGGATTTAATCAATTCTTTCAAGATTTTCATATCGATCACAAAACCGGTTTCTTGGTCTATTTCGCCATAAACACTAACGATCAATTCATAATTGTGACCATGAAAATTAGGGTTGTTGCATTTTCCGAAAACCGTGTTGTTCTTATCGTCGCTCCAATCAGGTCGGTATAAACGGTGTGCTGCGTTAAAATGTGCCTTTCTACTTACTTTGACCTTCATTTGTTGGGTTTATTATCGCTAATGTGATCGTAAAATTTTTCAAAGATAATCTTGAACCAAACGGTATACTCATTTGGGTGCTCTAAAATATCCTTCTTGATATCTTGGGGTTTCATCCATTTCCAATCGGCCACCTCATCAGTATTGATCTTTGGATCTTGGTTGAAGCTACCTACCATTACATGATCATATTCATGCTCGGTGAGTCCGTTTTCAAGCGTGGCCCTATAAATGAACGTGAACAATTCTTTAAGCTCGGTCACAAAGCCCATTTCTTCTTGCAACCTTCTTTTGCCCGCTTCAGTATTGGACTCTCCGACCCGCTGGTGGCTACAACAGGTATTCGTCCATAAAAGTGGGGAATGGTATTTATCGGCGGCACGCTGCTGAAGCATGGTTTCACCTCGATCGTTCATAACAAAGACCGAAAAGGCCCTATGCAACATTGCCTTTTGGTGGGCTTCCATTTTGGACATGGTGCCGATTTGTTCATCTGATCGGTTGACCAAGATTACTTTTTCCTTTATCAAATTTCAGTTTTATGAATTACCGCATGAATGATCAGCAACCCGTTTTATACAAAAATAAGACCTTTAACCGATTTTCATAGATAAGGAATTCATAAAAAACGCTGCTAATTCAAATAAAAGATGACCTGATATGTTTTTATGCTCTCCATCCAAATCTTCATAATTCAATATATATATCACTGTTGTCCGATAAAAAACATTCAACTCTCTTTAAAACCTTCAATTATTATGTTTATAAAGGTTTTGGAATAAGAGGCCTTAACTTTTATATATTGTGTTGAAAACCTGCCTGCCTGCCGGCAGGTTATGATATGCGAAAACCTTAAATCATTACTATGCAGATTATCAGTCAGTTACAACCTGCCTGTCCGGCAGGCAGGTCAAGTCTTTGTTCTTTATTCTAACAGCGAAGCGGTCTTTTATCTTTTATCGGACAATACTATATATATATATATTGGAAAAAATAGATGATTGCAAATATAAACGCACAAGGGTTTGGTGGATTGATTATTAATAGTAGCCTGCAACGATATAAAACCGATAGTGGTCCATGAACATATATTGTGAGAGCATGGTAAAGAGCGTAAATAATAATATAGTCTTAACGTTATTTATCGTTGTATGGTGCACCTGTGCGTACGGGCAGGAAAAATACCTTCTTTTTGATGCAAAAAAAGACTCGGTCATTGAACTGGAGGGTATAGAATATTTTAAAATTGACGGCAACCTGTTTGATATTGACCGAAATTCGCAAATCGACACGATAAGCTCAAATTTATTTATAAATATTGAGTTTACCTCTGTCAAGAATTTAAGGAAGCGCGGAAATGAAATAACCGACAGCTATTTTAAAAACTTAAAGGACAACGAACCTATTTTAGTAGAAAAAGCTGGAATTGAAACTCGAAATGATTTGTTTAAGTACATATACGTCTTAGTTAAAGTAAATGACTGCAGCTATAAACGAACCCGTGTCTGGTGGATCGATTATTGATATTGGAAGCAAATCGGAAAATATAAATACGACCCTTACAATTGCCAGAACCATTGTACACGAGGGCATTCATGCCCGTTTAAGGGAATTTGCTTTAAGAAAAGGAAGTAGTGCAACAGGTTTTTCCCGGTGTATACTCATGACACATGAAAAACCGGAGAAT
>JAJRSY010000051.1 GCA_024278565.1 Bacteroidota bacterium | reverse complement strand
TTCACGGATATTCTATTCCAAAGCCAAACTATACTTCGACTATGCTCAGCACATGCCTGCTATAATTGAAAATGCCCAAAATTTGTTCAGCTCAAAATCGAATTGCAATTCCTTCACTAAAAAACCTCTGTGCTTTCCAATTCTACCGTGCCTGCCGGCAGGCAGGTTGATATTTTGACTTTTCATAACGAAAACCCGTGAATAATGCGGGTTAAGACAAAAGACCCTTCAAAGGCGGACAGGTTTGACCTGCCTGCTGGACAGACAGGCTGTAACTAACTAATAAACAGCTTTGTAATGATTCAGGGTTTTCGTTCATTATAATTATAAATCCATTATAAAAAGTAGGCATCTTGTTTTAAAGCGTCTGTAAACCAAACAATAGCAATACTTTATACAGAATTAAATAATTTTAATCGGACAACAATGTTATTTAATCATAAAACAATTCGGTCAAGACAAAAAGACCAGTCAAGTTTTCTTCCAATAACGAACAATTGAAAACTAGTGTTTAGTTATTAATGGGAGCATCGATTAATTCAATTTACGTAAAACATAAAACATTGATATCGAATGAATTATAATTATAAAAACACAAACTGATTAACTTAACACTAGGCAGGTCTGATTTAAAATGACGAACCATTACTTATCCTTGACTTTCCCTTTCATCTTGTCAAAATCGGAAGGCTGTTCCTTTTTAGGCCAAGAATTGTTGGTGACATCGATATCAGCGGTTTCCGCTTTTGGATCGACCACTATATTGGTCAGCTCTTTTTCAGAAGATACCACAACACTAACCTCTTTATCGTTTTTCCTCCATATCTCCGGTGGATAGGTGATATTTTCCGTACTACCGTCAGCATAGGTGTATTCTACGATCAATGGCATGGGTATGCCCCCTGGTTTGTCATAGGTGATCTCATAAATATATTTTGGTTCTTTGACAGCCGCCCTTTCCTCTACCGTCATATTATCCATCATAAACTCTTTTAAGGTCTGCGAACTTTCTGAGGGTGATTTATCCTTTAGATCGGGATCAAAATCCTCGCTTCCCTCCTCGACCAAATATACCAAGGGAGGAAGATCTGCTTCCGTTAGGTTTCTTGCCGCCATATATTCCCTCATTTTCTTATTGGGTTTATTGCTGACATAATACTTTTTGATGCCTTTGATCCCTATATCAACATAGTCGGTGGTATAGAACCAACTTCTCCAATACCAATCAAGATCAACGGCGGAAGCATCTTCCATGGTACGGAAAAAATCTTCGGGGGTCGGGTGTTTGAACATCCAACGTTTTGAATAGGTTTTGAACGCATGGTCGAAAAGCTCCCTGCCCATTACGGTCTCCCTCAATATATTCAAGGCCGTTGCGGGCTTTCCGTAAGCATTGGGCCCCAGTTGGTATATATTCTCGGGGTTCGACATGATCGGGGCTATCGTACTTTGGTCCCCGCTCATATAGGGTACTATCTTTGAGGGTGCGCCCCTTCTCGACGGATATGCGGTATTAGGGGCAATAGCTTCGGGGTAGGCTTCCCCAAATTCCTGCTCGGCCATATACTGCATAAAGGTATCAAGGCCCTCATCCATCCAGCCCCATTGGCGTTCATCTGAATTTACTATCATGGGAAAGTAGTTGTGCCCCACTTCATGAATGATCACACTTATCATTCCGTACTTTACATGATCTGAATAGGTACCGTCCTCATTTGGTCGACCGTAGTTCCAACAGATCATGGGGTATTCCATGCCCTGGTTTTTGGCATGTACCGATATGGCCTTCGGATACGGGTAATCGAACGTATGTGATGAATACGATTTTAAGGTATGTGCAACGGCCTTGGTAGAGTACTCCTCCCAAAGAGGATTGCCCTCTTTGGGATACATGGATACCGCCATAATTTCTTTACCTCCCAATTTGACGGCCTGCATGTCCCAAATAAACTTTCTTGAGGTAGCGAACCCAAAGTCACGTACATTATGGGCCTTTAAACGCCATGTTTTGGTCTTTTCCGAAAAACTTTTCTCCGCTGCCTCAGCCTCGGCCTGGGTAACAATGAGTACGGGTTTATCATATGATTTTTTAGCACGCTCGTACCTTTTCAGCATTTCTTTCGTGTACATCTCTTTTCTGTTCTGAAGCACTCCCGTACCATCAAGAATATGATCTGCGGGTACGGTAATGTTCACCTCATAGTCGCCAAAGGTAAGGGCGAACTCGCCACTGCCCCAAAATTGGTGGTTCTGCCAGCCTTCGACATCGCTATAGACCGCCATTCTCGGAAAAAACTGTGCGATAACGTAGGCTCTGTTACCATCTTTTGGAAAATACTCATAACCCGATCTGGCCCTGTTGGCCGTATGATCGGGAATATTGTAGTTCCATTTGATCGAAAAGGAAATCTCTGCTTTGCTCTTTAATGACTGCTCAAGGTCGATCCGCATCATGGTGCGGTTTATGGTGTATGGCAACGCCTTACCGTTGGCATCCTTTACATAATCGATATTAAAGCCGCCATCAAAAGGCTCGGCCATATATTTGTTCTTAAAAACATCAAATTGCTCGGCCACGGATACCACTTTCCCATTGCGCAAGGGCGACTTAGAATCTTTGGCCCTTACATTCTGATCTAATTGAACCCAAAGAAACTCTAGGTCATCGGGCGAATTGTTGATATAGGTAATGGTCTCTTCACCAAAGATCTTGGCATTTTTATCATCGAGGGTAATATTCATCTTATAATTGGCCTGCTGCTGGTAATAATCGGGACCAGGTGCGCCCGAGGCCGATCGGTAGGTGTTTGGCGTTGCAAACTCTTGGTACATCTGCTCAAACTTGCTCTGCCTATTGGTAGCGGGGCCACTTTCTTTTACTTCTGCCTCTTGTGCAGAAACCATTAGCCCAAAAAGAAACAATAGGCTTGCGAAACAATACTTGGTTTTATCCATTCTATATGGTAATTATTAGTCGTTGGAAATGTAAAGTTTTTTTAATAAATTGTTATGGAATGTTATAAGTTTAACATTCCTTTAGCATCTGATTTAATGAGCACAAAGCTTTTTTTCTTGCCCTTGATCTTGAAATGGACAATGTTCTGCTGTTCGTCGAAAATACCCATAAGAATTTCATTCTGAATTTCGATGGATGTTACGGATGGAAAATCTATTTTAGGCACTTCTAAATAAAACACCAATATATCATTATCGTATTTCTTTCCGATAATGTCAAAAGGCCTGTTTTTACCATTGACCGCTACCACGAACTTTTTTCTTAGGTATTTTTCAAGGTATTCATCTGCCAGTTCAGATTCATTGTCAGTTGCCAAATTTGCTTTGATGCCATAACGCACTTCTAAAACCTGTTCTAGATCATCGATAAAAATACGGGAAGTGATCTGCAGGGCATCGTCTTTTTCAGCATAGGTGATGTTGGTTACGCTTACATAGAATTTATGCGCCGTCGTAAATGCCAGCAAGGGAAGCAATAAAATGAGAAATCCTTTTTTCCAAGAGTTCATGTTGTTCGTTGTTCGTTGTTCGTTGTTCGTTGTTCGTTGTTCGTTGTTCAAAAATAATCAAATCACATACCAAAACACATTTTCAGTCCATACTATTGTTAGTGCGGTACACCAGGCTGCGTTTTTTTACAAACTCCCAGATCTTCAGCTTATCATCGGTTTCGACAATGGTGGTAAAACAAGTATCGACCTCACAGAAATAGATAAAATCGTTAATGTTGGCTTTGGGAATTTTTAAATCCCTGACATACACCGAATCGGCAAAGAACCTCCGCACCCGTTCTGTCTTTTTGTACTTCGCTTCACGGGCGACCCTCTGGTTCAACATTTTGGTTCTGCCTGAAAAATAATTGATTAAAGGATCTAGTTTTATAGAAATTATCCTATAATCCCATGTGCGTGCGGCATAGAGTTTTCGCTGTGATTGGGTTGGGGGTTTGACATAGGCGTTGGGTAGTTCTAAGGTTGAAGCGGTAATGATTTTACCAATGTTCAAATTACCAGCATCCTTATTCAATTCACCTGTCAAATTGTAAGGTCGCAATACCACTTCATCAAGCTCGGTCAACATATCTTCCATAGGCACCAAAAAAAGTGGAGAATCCAAAATGGACTTGGTAACAACTACCTCTTTTCTTTTGAACTGTACCGCAGAAAAGACCAAGGTGTCATTCAGGTTGACCGCAATCGCAAAAAAACCGTTGGCATCGGTTATGGTTCCCCGGTTGGCAGTGGTGTTCGATACATGAACGGCAGAAACATCATTTGTTGTGCTGAATATGCGGCCCTCTAAAGTGGTTGCTTCTTGGGCATTTGCGAAAATGCTTGCGCATAATACAGCTACTAAAAATATAGTTTTTTTTTGCATAAAATTTGAAATCAAATACGCCTAGTATCTGTACAGAAATAAAGGGTACAGACACTTAGGCGCCTATTTCAGCCCATTGTTCTTTCGGTACAGCACACTCTTTTTTCGAATAAACTCCCAGATCTTCAATCGGTCGCGCGAATCGACCACCGTTTGAAAATCAGGATCCACCTCACAGAAATACAAAAGGTCATCAATTTTGGCCTTGGGCATCTTCAACTCTTTTTGAAACAAAGAATCGGCATAAAAGGCTTTTACCCGATCGGTCCTTGAATACAGCTTGTTCCGTCGAACCCTCTTTTTGAGCATCTTTGTACGCCCGGTAATGGCATTGATCAGGGGGTCTAAACTCATGATCGGGTTTGCGGTTGCTGCGTAGAGTTCTCGCTCGGCCTTGGTGACCGGTAGTACATAGGCATTGGGCAACCCCAAAGTAGAGGCGGTTACCACGGGATCCGTTTTTATGATCTTTAGGTCTTTTAAAATATCTCCCGAAAGGTTATAGGGGGTCACGACCACCTCATCAAGCTCGGTCAGTTCATCTTCAAGGGCAACATTCAAAAACCGTTGTTGTAAAATTTCGGCGGTGATGACAATCTCTTTCCGTTTGAATTGTACGGCAGAAAAAACCAGCGTATCCTTCAAGTCGGCATTGATGGTGAAAAACCCATCAATATCGGTAATCGTGGCTCTTTGGGTAGTAATATTCCGTACATGGGTGGCGGCAACATCACCATCTTTGCTGTATACCCTACCCTCCAATTTTTTTGAAAAAAGTGTCTGCGCCCCAACCGAGGCCGAAATCAAGATGAAACCTAAAAGAAGAAGCTTAGTTTTCTTCATTCATCTCCTCTAGAAAGGTTTTGCTGTGGGTCACCAAAAAATCGATCAATTGAAACTCATTGTCTTTTTTCAAGAGTGAATGGGCAGGCATTCGGGCATCGCAATAGATCAAAAAGGCATCTATTTTATCTTGTGGTAAATTAAGATCTGTTACAAAAAACTCATCTTCATACACTTGGCGAAGTACCTCGCTCACCTTAAGTTTTGGCCCTTCTTCATCATTGTTCTTTTTGGTCTTTAAGAGTGCCTTAAAAATATTTACAAAATTAACACCATCGGTCATACCTCGCTCTGCTTGTGAAAGCGCAATGTTCTCGACCTCTGTGGACCGATCGGTTTCGTACTCGAATTTTTTCAGTTCCTCATTTTTGATCTCTAAAAAACGTTCTTGGTCTTCAGGGGTGATGACCACCTCATCCAACTCAGTCACTTTTTCACTTACCTCAACCACAAGTCGGTTTTTCTTTAGAATATCCTCGGTGATCTTAACAATTTCCAATTTATAGTTCAAGGCAGAAAACACGAGTTCATCACCTACCTTTACCCTTATCGCAAACTGACCGCTATCATTTGTAATGGTCGCCATTTCAGAGGTGGCATTAATGACATTCTCGTTGGCCACGTTCACCCCGCGATAGATTACTTGCCCCCGTAACAATCTGCGATCGGTATCTTGGGCAGATATAAAACCATAAAAGAACATGGCAAAAACAAATAAAAGCGTTGATCTGTATATCTTGATTCTCATTGGTCTTTTGGTTATTTTAGGGTAAATGACCCCTTAGTTGTTATATTCAGGTTATAAAGAAAATACATGTGGAGATCATATAAAAACCAACGCCACTAAACTTTTGTTAATTTCTGGTTTACTTATGCTGCGTATCGAGATTAATACGAATTCTGTAAATGTTGATTCTTCAACGTATTTTGGCAAAGCATACCTCTCTTTACCCCATCGGATGTACATTTTGTCTAGTATAATTAGTAATATGCACAGATAATTTTATTTTTGTAAGTTATTAGGTATACTCCTATTAATACCCCAATGCCCTATGAAAAACTCTATATCATACCTGCTTATCGCCCTTTTTATCGGTTGTTCACTAAGTGCACAGGTCAAAATCGGCGATAACCCACAAAATTTGGACCCAGCTTCTGTACTTGAACTTGAAAGTACCGATAAGGTACTGGTGATCACCCGGGTAACAACTGCCCAAATGAATGCCATTGTACCCATGCATGGGGCACTGACCTATAACACCGACCTTCAGAGCGTACACTATTATGACGGCACCCAATGGGTCGATATTGGTGGTACAGGTGGTGGTGCCGACGGGCCTTTTACCACAGATCCCATAGTAAATACGGTGAGTACCATAGTGATTACACCAACAGCCACTGGGTCTAATTTTGAGGTCGCCCCGAACAGCATACGTACCGAACAAATTGTTGATGGGGGTATTAACGGAACGGCTGATATACAAGACGGCTCTATTGATGGCGAGGATAAACTAATGAACAACTCAGTAACCGAAGAAAAATTATCAGAAAATTCGGTAGGGGCCTTTGCGCTTGACAATGACAATATTGGCGTTAGTGCTTTTATCAATGACGTTCCTTTTTTAACCGCTGACGATTTAATTGGCATAGGTGGCACTGATGACCAGAACTTGACAGGAGCTACTTTGAACGCTTCGAACATTCTACAGATCGATATAGAAGATGGTAACTCTACAACCGTAGATCTAAGTTCTTTGGCAGGTGGCGGAAACCAGAACCTTGGCCAAGTACTTACCCAAGGAAACGACGGGGGAGCATCATTTATCAAAAACATTCTTGATCCGGTCGATCTACAAGATGCCGCTACCAAAGCCTACGTTGATGCGGCGGTTACCAGTGGGGGTACCTTGGCCGATGGTACGATTCTAATTGGGGATGCCTCTAACGCTGCACAACAACTTGCCGTAAGTGGTGATGCCACCATTGATAATCTTGGCGCACTCACCATTACCGATAACGCCATAAATTCAACCAAAATAGAGGATTTCTCGATTACAACCGCAGATCTCAACGATATGGGTGCTACTACCGACGGGGAAATACTGCAATGGGACACTACCGAAAATGGTTGGGTGGTCGCCAATAATTCCGGAGGGCATACGGGAACCCCGAACTCCATATTTTTTGCTGGTGCCGATGGCGCACCCACAGACACGGAAGGCACACCGGGCAATGGGGACAACGGAGCCTTATTTTGGGACTCGACCAAGCGATTTAATACAGGTGCGTTGTACATTGGTCTCAAAAAAGATGCCGCTGAACCCGATAGCCCGGTCGGCGACAACGCTAAAGTAGTTATCGCTGAACGTTCAGATGGCCTATTGGCCTACCCACTTCAAATTCAAAATGAAGCTGGTAGCACCAACAACGGTTCTGCCGTAGGGGTTTTGTTTTCGGTTGAGAGATTTGATAGTTTCGGCAAAGGTGGTCTGGTATATGAAAGAACCGGTGCATGGGGGGTCGGCGATTTCCATTTTTTACAAAATACAGTTGGCGACAATACCATACCGACCTTGGCCGATAAAGTATTTACCATTGAAAATGATGGTGATATAGTGCTGACAGGTGATCTAATTGCCAGAAATGGTGCGGGTGCAATAAACCAGGTACTTACAACAACTGCTACTGGTACGGAATGGGCAGCCCCTTCAGGGGGCGGGGGCTTGCCTAGTGGTGATACCAATGGCCAATTATTATCCAGTCTAGGTGCAGGTAGCTATGCATGGACCGACCCTCTAGTTGCTGCAGATATCCCGTACGACAATACAGTTTCTTCACTTACTGCAACTGATGCACAGGCGGCCATTGATGAACTGGCATCAGTAGGAGGAACCAATCTTTCAAACACAGATCTCGCTCAAACCGCAGGTGAAAATCGAGCCTATGACTTAAACGGACAAGAATTGGTATTTACCGGTTCAGGAAGAATAGGTATCGGTGATTTTGGAAATACCGGGCCCGCCTCAGTTCGAAGCAAGTTAGACGTTGATGGTCAGATAACCGCAAGTATTGGATTTGCTTCAACCGAAGGAACGGTAGGCCAGCCAGGGTATAGTTTTTTTACGAATGCCGATACTAACACGGGAATGTTCAGAATTGCTGAGGATCAGCTCGGTTTCTCGGCTGGAGGCCAAGAAATTTTAAGGCTGAGCGAATCGGACGGTAACGGGCTTGAAATAATCGCCGCAGGTAGTTTGGAACTGGAAGCCGAACTGATCGATATCACCGGTAATGTGGGAACAGCGGGCCAAGTACTTACCTCAACAAGCATCGGTACCGAATGGAAAGAACCTGCGGTAATAGCCATGGGCAAGGCCAATGGTGCAAATTCTATAAATATAAATAACGCTGTCCAATCTATAAGTGGTGCGACAGGTGTGAATACCGTTAATTTCGTAAATGCAAGACCCAATAACGATTATATAATTCAACTAACGGTTGTTGGTGACAACAGAATTTATGTAACCTCACAACTAGTGGGGTCGTTCACAGTAGAAATACGTAGTAATACTGATAATTCTTTGGTGGTCGCAGAATGGTACTTTACGGTTTTGGATTTTTAAATTATGCGAAAACAACTTTTTTTTCTATTCGTATTGGCCAGTGTTTTTTCAAACGCCCAGACCGCCCTGCACAATACGGGCAACCTTCGAATTCATGAAGAGGGCACAATGGGCTTTCATACCAACCTGATCAATGACGGTTCTTTTGATGAAAATTTGGGCCTTGCCGGTTTTTACGGTGATCTGCCACTGACCGTTTCAGGGGCGTTCGTACCCACGTTTTTTGATCTTGAAATTTCGAATCCTGATCATGTTGGTTTGAACACGGGACTTAACACCATCAACAACACCAATTTTATTCTAGGTAACTTTTTCACACCTAGGGCACAACCTGAAAACTATCTGAATTTTATTCAGAATGCATTTTATACGGGCAGTGGTGATATTTCAAAAGTTGATGGCTATGCCGCCATGACCGATCAGCGGAATTTTACGTTTCCCGTAGGTGATGAACAGCAACTGCGTCAACTTATATTAGAATCTACAGGGGTCAACACTCTGGCGAAATGCGCCTATTTTTTTGAAGATGCCAATAGTCCGTCCACTTTTGCAACGAACTTCAACACCGACACTAGAGCCAATGGCCTAGGTGCTATCAGTACAACCGAGTTTTGGCGACTAGAGGGCAGTGTAGCCTCCACTGTCCGCATCAGCTGGAACCAGAGAAGTACCATTAACGCCCTGGTTACCGATATTATTACCCTGAACGTTGTTGGTTGGCAAAAATCCACCAACCAATGGGTGAGCCTCGGCAGCAATGGTGCCATAGGGGATCTCGATCAAGGTTTTATCTCTTCGTCAAGTTTTGTACCAGACGAGTATGAAATAATTACGCTTGGCAGTGGCTTTGGGCAACCATCGGATCTTTTGGATCTTGAAAATTACCTGGTCACCCCCAATGGTGATGGCATCAATGACTTTTTGATGATTCCTGAATTGGACCAATCACCCAACAACAATGTCAAAATCTACGACCGCTTTGGCTTAAAAGTATTTGAAATGGACAACTATACGAATCAGTTCACCGGTTTTGCGACCAGCGGAACCATCGTATACGACAAAGACAAGGGGCTTCCTTCGGGGGTGTACTTCTATATTGCATCATTGCATGACCTAGGCCTTGATTTTCAGGGGTTTTTATACTTGGCCGCCAGATAAGCAAAAGGCACCTGCCCTGCCAGCTAGGCAGGTTAAATTCCAAGATCCGTCCGATCGGCACGCACGCCTGAACGACACGGGCAGGTTCAACTAACTCTCGAAGCCTCGGGAGAGTTTTACTAATAAAAATTATCCTGAATTCGTTTTGGAAGCAAGTGACAAATCCTCTATTTCGATCAAATATGTTTTGTAATATTATTCCTACAATAGCAATAACTGCTATTTATACATACTTTTTCTGCAATTTCACAACATTAATGGTGTAGGCTTGTCCATTCCGTTCTATATTTCGACATAAAACTAACCCCAAATTATGAGAAAGTTATTATGGTCCTTACTATTTCTTTGGGCAAATACTGCCTTTTCCCAAGTGAAAATCGGTGACAATATCAATACCATAGATGCAACTTCACTATTAGAATTAGAAAGCAGCAATAAAGTATTTGTAGTAACAAGAGCAACTACGGCACAGATGAATGCCATTGTTCCGCTCAATGGGGCACTTATCTACAACACCGATGAACATTGTCTTTTCCAATACAGAAACAATGTTTGGGCAAGTTTATGCATCGATATTTCCGGTGGACAGACAATCACTGCGATCATCGATAATTTAGACGGTACCTTCACCTATACCAATGAAACGGGCACCAATATTCAAATCTCAAAAGCCGATCTACTGGACAATGGAGATGGTTCCTACACCTTTTCAAACGGTTCCGTCACGCCCATTACTTTAGATACTAAGGCAGAAACCAACCTGTATGACAATGTGGCATCTAGTCTAGGTGCTAACAATGTACAGGATGCAATTGATGAACTTGATGATGCGATTCTAGCTTCCGATGCCGCCATCGCACTCAAGGAGGATGCCGCCAACAAATCCACCGACGGGACCCTGGCAGGGAACTCCGATGTGGACTTCCCCACCGAGCAGGCCGTGAAGACCTATGTCGACGGGCAGATAACCGCAACCGCCGATGACGATATCACGGGGGTTTCCTTCGATGGGACCGATCTTTCCGTGGACGAGGGGGCCACATCGTTCAGTGCGGATCTTTCCGCACTCGAGGAATCGGCGGACATTACGGCCAACACGACCTTGATCACGACCAATGCGACCAACATCACTTCCAACGATACCGATATTGCCACAAATGCGACCGCCATCACCACCGAACGGACAAGGGCACTGGCCGCCGAAGCGGTAATACAGGCCGATGTCGACACCAACGAGGCGGATGCCGATACCGCAATCGCCCTCAAGGAGGATGCCGCCAACAAGTCCACCGACGTTACACTTGCCGATGCCACCGGTACCAGGTTCCCCACCGAACTGGCGGTGAAGACCTATGTCGACGGGCAGATAGCCGCAACCGCCGATGACGATATCACGGGGGT
>JAJRSY010000050.1 GCA_024278565.1 Bacteroidota bacterium | reverse complement strand
CTCGTTTTTCACGAAGGGGCTGTCAGAAGGTATGCCGTATTTTCCGTTGGCACTATTACTGCCTCTTGGATCGATACGAAGAATGGTGCCCCAGACCTTATTTTTATCTTGCGCCAAGAAAGCATAGCCCTTTTCAACGCTGCCTCCGTCGCCAACCCCTATGTACAGCATGCCGTAATCTTTGTCATCTTTTTTCGAAAGAGGGTTGAAGGTAATTTCTTGAACACCATGAATTCCGGTCACCATATTGATTCTCAACAACTCTCGGTTTGTGCCTGAAAATGCCATGGCATTGGGCTTCTTGGCCTTCCATTCGGTGAGGACCCATTGCAAAGCTACGTTGATAGTATCCGCAAAGGCAAAATCTGCCTTTTCAGAACCTGGGGGCTCTGTATGGGTTGTATACAGACATCCGTTTTTTTCGAAGTCTGGGTGAAAGGCAAAACTACCAAACCCAGTGCCCAGCCCAGGTTTGTCAATAAAATCTGGTTTAAATTTCGCTAGATCCAGATATACAATGGGGTCGTTCTTGTACATTTTATACAACTTGCCCCTAAGGTCCACAACAAACCGATCGTTTGTACCAGGGTTAAAATCTAATTTGGTAATTCGGGTCAGGGGTAATTTGTCGGCAGCAATGGTTGGGGGAAATTGGTTTACCAGCTCCAAATCCACCACTAAGCTTGAAAGGGCGATAGAATCGGGTATAGGATCCAATACTGCTTTTTTATTGCCATCCTCATCGAAGGCCCGAGGTTTTTTATGGGTGTGTATAAATGCAATGATGTTGTTTACCTCATCATCGGTCAATGATGAAAATGAAGGCATTGGCACTTTATACTTTTCATATAATTGTATAGATCGTTCGTCATCTGATTCAAGCATTTTTTTTGAATCTGAAATGAAATTACGGATCCAATCAACGGTCACTTCATCGGTCAGGCCTCCTAATTGAGGTCCAATACCATCTTGTTTGAAACCATGGCACCCACTACAGTTCTGTACAAAAGATACTTTTCCTTTAGCAATGTCGACGCTATCTTTTGAGATTTTTCGGTGACTCTTATCGCCATTTGAATTGCATGAACTGAAATAAACCATCAACGAAATCAAGGCTAAAATAATAAGCATTCTCTTTTTCATTGCACCCTTCTTTCCTAGCATGATTTCTTAGTTGTATTTTGAGTTATGAAATAAGCTACAAATTAAGAAAATCTGTTGTTTCTATAGAGTTAAAAAGTACTATAAATTTGACGCTGATGCTGAATCTAAAAACAGCACCGTATCAGAATGGGTTCTTAAAATAGTTGCCGGGCACGCAGTGCTTATGGATCCATTCAATGTATTAAAAACGGCATCTGCCTTTCGCACATCGGGTACAACACAACAGATGGCCTTACAGCTTAAAATGGCAGAGATGGTTAAGGTGAGTGCGCGGGTCGGCACATCTTCGAAAGTTGGAAACCACCCTTCACCCAGTTGTTGATTTCTACATGCCTCGTCAAGCTCAACCAATTTTACCAGTTTGGGGTCATTGAAATCGGCTACGGGAGGGTCATTGAATGCGATATGACCGTTTTCGCCAATGCCGATACAGCCAACATCTATCGGATGTTTTTTCAATTTTTCTTCGTAGCGGAGCATTTCTTGCTCAAGGTTTTCAGCATCCCCGTTCAAAAAATAGATCTTTTTAGGAGCTACAGCATCTAATATTCGGTCTTTTAAGTATTTGCGAAAACTTGCTGGGTGGTTATCTGAGATGCCCTTGTATTCATCTAAATGAAAAACAGTGATTTTTTTCCAATCAATTTCTTTTTGCTGTAAAGCCTCTAAAAATGTGAATTGCGATGCCCCTGTCGCTAAAATAAGATTGGCCGCACCTTTCTCTTCGATGGTTTTGTTCAATTTGGCTGCAACAAAATCTGCTGCTGCTTTTCCCATTTCGATGGGTTCTTTATAAACTTCCACTTTTAAATTTTCAACCTGTATTGTTTTTTCCATTTTTATTAGATAAATTCTTTTATTGCAAACCAAGCGGTAACCAGTGAAAATAAGATGACCGCAGCGATACCGATATTAAGTTTTGTTCCTGCTTTGTGGCTTCCCATAAGTTTTTGCTTATTGATTAAAAGGATAATGGGAATAGCTACTGCGGGTAGTATACATGCTTGAAAAGCTTGCGAGAAAATCATGAGTGCAGGGGGTCTTTCATCCATAAAGACCGTACCAAAAGTAAAAATCAAAGCGATTCCAATAAGCACCCTCGATTGTGTGGAATGAATATTTCTTGGGGTTCCGCGGTAATCGGCGAGCAACCAAGGTGCAATAAGGACAATGGGAAATATAGTGGACAGACCTGCTCCTGCAATGCCGATAATCAGTAAAAATGCAGCAGATTTTCCCCCGATCGGTTCGAACATTTCGATCATTTCTACGGTATTTTCTAGTTTTAGTCCAGATACATGAAGTGTTCCTGCAGCTACGGCCATGATAACCCCACTCAGCAAGAGCATCATAAATGCGGAAACGAAAGAATCGGTTTTTTCTTTTTTCAGGTCATTGATGCCCCATCCTTTTTCGGCCACAACGGTACTCCGCATGATAAAAACTGCAGCCGAACAGGTTGTACCTGCAATGGCCGCTATTAGTCCCAGCGATCCAGGCACATCGGGTATGCTTGGTACTATGCCAGAAATCAAAGATGAAAAACTGGGCTTTACCATAAAGAAGACCACGATAAATGAAAGACCCATTAAGACGACCAAAAACGTCAATACTTTTTCGAAAACCTGATAGCGACCAAACCAAAGGAATAACGAAAGAATAGCGATAAAGAACAGTATGATCCAAGCTCTATGGATCATTGCACCATCAAAACCCAGTCGTATACCTTCTTGCACCAGATCGGCGACAATGCCCATGACACCCATGAGTGCGAGCAATTCACCAATGATGAGGGCAATGATGATGTAGAGTGATAGTATCCATCCGCCTTTGAATTCCTTTTTGATATTGAACAATGCGGTTCTGCCCGAAACTAGGGTTACCTTTCCGTAAGCGACCATAAGTATGTAGGTGAAGACACATGACAGCAGCAATACCCAGAACAGGCCCATACCATGTTCTGCCCCAGTTTTTGCCATTGTGGTTACGCTACCTGTGCCGATATTGTATCCGATTAAAAAAAGACCTGGTCCTACCGCACTCAATGCTATGAGGGCTTTTTTTGTAAATGAATTGTTTTTCAAAATAAGTGCTTCTTAGTCTTGAGAATATACCAACTTGCCGGCGACGTATGTTTTCTGTATGATCATTTCGTTGTTTTCCATGGTAAACAAAATCAGGTCAGCACGTTTTCCTTCTTCTATGCGCCCCAGTTTATCCAAGGACAGCATTTCAGCAGGGTTGGTACTGGCCATTTGAATGGCATCGGCAATGCTGCACTGTGTAAATTTCATGATGACCCCAACACATTTACTGATCGGTGAGGCCGCACCCGCCAAGACATCTTCCTTTGGCAACTTCACTACATTGGGCGTCAACAATAAGGTTCGTTCCCCACGGATATATTCACCGGGTGGCAGCCCTGCCAAATCCAAGGCATCGGAGACCAAAATGGTATTGTCGGGACCCTTGGCCTTATAAAAACTACGAACCTCTTCTTTTGTCAAATGAAAACCATCTGCGATAATACTGGGGGTTATCAGATCATTTGAAAGCTGTGGCCAAATGGGGTTATGGTGGCGGTTGATCTCATTGGCACAACCATTACCTAAATGGGTTGCCATTCGTGCGCCGGCATCAACTGCCTTTTGAATGGTTTCGGCGTTTCCATTGTGATGTCCTAGAGCTACGACCATTCCACTGGCAACGCAATTGCGAATGAACGGAATTGCACCTTCAAGTTCTGGGGCAAGGGTAATCAATCGGATTCCGTTGTTGGCCGCCTTTTGAATCTCTTGAAATTCGGACCAGTCTGGGTTTTTAATATATTTTTCCAAATGTGCTCCCCTAAACCCTTTTATAGGGGAAATGTAAGGGCCTTCAAGATGAAAACCGGGAATCGATTTTGAGATTTCAGGGTCTTTTTGGGCTTCGGCCAAAATGGCGAAGTTTTTTTTCAAACGAGCAATGTCGCTGGTAATCAGGGTGGGAAAATAAGTGGTAACACCTGCTTTCCAAAGTGCTTTTGTAGCTTTTCGAACTCCTTCAACCGTGAGGTCTGGACCAGAGAAATCAACCCCCATATAACCGTTGATCTGCAGATCGATCAAACCGGGGGCAATATAAGACTTCGCTCCTTCTGATTCTTTGTCAAGGCGTTGGATATTAGATATCTTACCATTGAACAACTCAATGGAAATCATGCCTTTATCAGAATATAAAACACCTTCAATGGTATCGAAATTGGTTTGGTTTGTAGTTTTCATACTTAAAAAAAGTAGGATTGAGATTATTGATATTGTTCTGAGTTTCATCATACGTCAATTTTCTATTGATAAGGTTCTTTTTATAATTTCATTTCCCACCCTTCTTGGTAGGCACGGCTCCATAGATTTTGGGCCTCTGAATCGTCGATGATGTGCCCGTTTGTCGAATCGATCTCCAACGATCTTCCAACACGTTGCGAAATATTGCCAAGCTGCACCAGTAAGGTGCTTTTATGACCTGAGTCTATATCGGCATTTAAAGTGTCCCCGTTCCGTATTGCATCGAACATATTTTGGATATGCAGGGCATCTAACAATTCGGCCGGATTTGATTTGTTTCTAGGGTCAATGACCGTGTCGTCCAATACCTCTTTGACCACAGTCCCCTTGAGGTCGTATAGGGTATAACTGTTTCCTCCAGATATCAACATGCTACCATTTTCACCATAGAACATAACACCTACAGTACTGCCGGCAATGTCTTTTCCATTACAACTTCTGCCTTCCCAAGACATTGACATATTATCTGCAAAGTCTAGATTGATTGTTTGCGTATCAGGAGTTTCCCAATCATCTTGGTATCTGTATCTTCCGCCGTTTGAGCTCACCTTGGTGGGATAATCTGCTCCCATGCCCCAACGTAAAAGATCGATCATATGGGTGCCGTTGTTCAAGGCTTCACCAGTGCCCCAATGCCATCGCCAGTGCCAATTGTAATGTACAATATTGTCCTTATAGTTTTTTCTGGGTGCCGGGCCTTGCCAAAGATCCCAATCAAGCCATTCGGGCACGGCAACCTCTTTGCCGATCCCGATAGATGGGCGATTGTTGGTATACCATCCCTTACCGAAATAAATACGGCCAATGGCTCCGCTTTTAAGTGCATTAATGCCTTCAATGACATTGGGCCATGAACGGCGTTGATTTCCCATTTGAATGACCTTGCCATACTTTTTTGCGGCTTTGACCAGAATTTCACCTTCATTTGGGTTATGACCACAGGGTTTTTCAACATACACATGCTTACCGGCCTCCATGGCGATTAAAGAGGCTGGCGCATGCCAATGATCAGGGGCTGCGATAACTAGGGCATCTATATCTTTGCTTTCTAACGACTTTCGAAAATCGGTATAGGGCTTGGCAGTGATGGTTTGCCTTTCCTTCAAAGAGGCAAGGCATTTGGTTATTGCCCGGCTATCGACATCGCAGACATGGACCACATTACAATTGTCTTGGCTTGCAAAATTCTGGGCCAGGGCATTGCCCCTACTGTTGACACCCATCATAGAAACGTTTATCTTGTTATTGGACCCTAGAATATTTGCATAACTCTTTGCGCTGAATTGCGGTAGTACACCACCAGCGACGAACAATACCGAACTTGCAGCGGTCTTTTTAATAAAGTTTCTTCTCGTATTTTTCATTTAATCCTTTTTAAGTACTGCTTTTTAGTTTCCAATAAAAACGTATTAAGCGTTTAGGTAATAATCTACATTTTCACGAATGACAATATCAAGGGGGACATACTTTATTTTTTTCGGTAATTTTTTGTAAACAAAATAATCAAATAGTGATTGCACTGCTTTTTCACCTTGATAAATGGGTCTTTGTGAGATAAGAAAATCAATGTTCCCTTTTTTTATTTCAGCTATATTTTTCTCAACTAGATCAAAGCCTATAACCTTAATATCAAGTTTATTTGCCGCATGGTAATTTGAAATGACGTGTGCCCGTGAGTTGGTGACAAAAACCGCCTTAGTGCCAGGGTTATTTAAGTAGTATTTTGTTAGCGTGCTGGTTACCATGTCTTGATCTATTGAGGGAATGGTAATCGAACATATAGTTCTATCGTTCTCACTAAAGGTATCTGCAAAAAATTCTCGAAAACCATGTTCAATAATTTTTATTTGGGTAGAATTCTCAAGGCCCTTGACCATGTTAACAATAAGAATATCCTCATTTGGGTTTAAAACCGAGTTTAATAGCCTTGCCGCCACATGACCGCTACCTTTTAAATCTGGACCTATATAACTAAGGTTGTTTTGGCCTGAAATATTGACGTCAATGAATACATATTGAATATTAAGGTGTTCAAGCTGTTCGATGAACCAAAGACTTTCTTTTTCAAAAAGCGGAGCCAAAACTACACCATTGGGTCTCATTTCGAGAATTAATTTTGCACTTTTCATAAAAGTGGATTCATCGAAAAGGCTATATTCGAGAGCGTTTTGTACGATACCAAAATCTTGGTAGTTGGTTGCTGCCCGTTCAAACCCTTGTCTTGGAAGAGACCAATACCCATTTGAGCTGGTAGATTTAGGGAAAAGACTACAGATTACAAATTGATTTTTTAAGGCCAATGTCCTTGCCAAAAGATTTGGATTGAAGTTGAGATGCTCGATCGCCTCTTCTATTTTTATTTTCTTGGCTGCGGAAACCTTACCTCTATTATGTAGCACCCTGTCAATGGTTCCGGTGGAAACATTGGCATAGTTGGCGACATCTTGAATGGTTGATCTTTTCATTTGGAAGTATAGCCGTAAGAATTATTGAGCGTCTCTTTTAACATTATGTGTGTGCGTACACACAAATATAAGCAATACATAATTTATAGGAGTGTTTTTTCGACCAAGTAGGTTTAAAAATTACTTTGAGATGTAATAACAAGTAAAATTAGGCTTCGGAAGAATGTGACAAAAGCACTTTAAGATGGTACTAAAAAACAAGATAGCTTATATCAAGGGAGGCTGAAACGAAAGCAGCTTACACCTCTTTTTCGGTAAAAGCAATTTCAGGATCACAGATTTCTGAAATCAGTTCTTTTAGTTTGTCGGTAAAAAGGGAGAGGGTTTCCTGGGTTATGGTGCTGTTTTTTACCCTACTTCCTTTTTTGTCTTTTGTTGCAAACCTAAGTAG
>JAJRSY010000049.1 GCA_024278565.1 Bacteroidota bacterium | reverse complement strand
GGTTTTGAAAACCTAGCAGGTCTGGGTTTTGAAAACCTAGGTCTTCATTCTTCGGTCAAAAAAACTTCCGGTACTGCATTACCCGAAAATCGACCGTATTGAATTTCGGGTTTTTGTTTTTCAGGGCTTTGTATGCATCCATACTGCCTATTGCCCTATTGGCGGCACCTGAAGGTGCTATCAATGAAACGGTCTGTATTGTTCTTGAACCCGAAAGTTGAAACTCATGAACACGGGGCACTGCACTCGAAACCACGTTCAGTTGCAGTCTGTGTTCTTTCAAATGTTTCCTGAAAAAATATTCAGGTCCGTTTTTACTGTTTCCGCCGGTAAACAATAAGGTATGTACATTTTGACATTCTTTTAGGTAACCCAATACATTTCTCAATTTAATGTTCTGCATACCTAGATCAGAGGCATCTATTTTTACCCGTTGGGCACTTGCCACGATATCGCATACGCCTATTTTTCTTTGCATCAGAAAATCTTTACGCTGTTGGGTGGCGAAATCAGTGGTTTCGTACTTCAGACCAAGATCGAAGATAATATCCAGAATGGTCCATAACTGTCCGTTTTTGCTTCCATAGCAAAAATCGACATCGGCCTTCTCGAGGTCACCAATGGTAAATCGTGGGGGAGGTAACGTACCCACTATCAGTTTGGTGGCTTCCTTAAAAAGAAAAGGTTCGTAAGGGTGGGTATGTAGGAACAAATTTCAAGAAATAAATTATCTTGATGCTTACCGCACTGGGCAGGCATCAAGGAACCTACCAACCGGCAGGTGGTTTCAATAGAGGTACTAACGTTCTTTGAGCACCAGTACCAGATCATCGGAATTGACCAACGACCCACCGTTCAATTCAATTTTATTTACCACGCCCTCCTCGGTAGCGGTTACGGTGGTCTCCATTTTCATAGCTTCTATAATGAACAAAGGTTGGTTTTTACTCACTTTTTGCCCTTTTTTGACCAAAACACTTGATAAGAGCCCCTGTAATGGCGCGCCAATTTGCTTGGAATTGGACGGGTCTGCCTTGACATTTTCGATTAAATCGACCTTGATAGAGTTATCCTTTACCAAAACACTTCGCAGTTGGCCGTTTATCTTAAAAAAGATATTGACATTACCGGCCTCATCGGGCTCTCCTTTTAACATTAGTGATATCAAGATGTTTTTTCCCTTGTCAAGTTCTACCATGATCTCCTCGCCCACTTCCATACCGTAAAAGAAGTTCTTGGTGGGAATATTCATCACATTACCATATTTCAAATGCTTATTATGGGCATCTGTAAACACTTTTGGGTATAGTTTATAAGATAGAAAATCGGTGATCAACAGTTCTCGGTCCATGCCCATTTTAAACTTTCTTTTAAATGATTTGAACGACTTCTCAAAATCTATTGGCTCTAAATGGGCATTTGGCCTGTTTTTATATGGTTTTTGGTTTTTAAGGACGATTTTCTGTATTTTTTTGGGGAAACCGCCAACAGGTTGCCCCAGGTCACCTTTAAAGAAACTGATGACCGATTGGGGAAAGGAAATGGAATCGCCTTTCTCGAGCACATCTTGAATGGTAAGATCGTTACTGACCATATACTGTGCCATATCGCCGACCACTTTAGAACTTGGGGTTACTTTTACGATATCACCAAACAGTTTATTGACCTCGGCATACATTTTAGTGACCTCGGCAAACTTATCTTCCAAGCCAAGTGCAATTGCCTGGCCCTTGAGGTTGGAATACTGCCCCCCTGGTATTTCATGGCTGTACACCTCACCCGTACCTGATTTGAGACCTGATTCAAAGGTGTAGTAATAGTTTCGAACCGTTTCCCAATAATTGGAATATTCTGCCAATTTATCAGTATCCAAAATATTTTCACGTTTGTTGAAACGCAACATCTCCATTACTGAATTAAAATTGGGCTGCGAGGTCAATCCTGAGAGTCCGCCCAAGGCCACATCAATAACATCGACCCCGGCCTCGACCGCCTTAAGGTATGTTGCCGTCTGAACAGAGGAGGTATCATGGGTATGTAAGTGTATGGGGATTTTGATCTCAGATTTCAAAGCTTTGATCAGTTCATAGGCGGCATCGGGTTTTAACAGTCCGGCCATATCCTTTACCCCTAAAATATGGGCTCCAGCATTTTCAATATCCTTGGCCAATTGCAGGTAGTACTTTAAATTGTACTTGGTCTTGGAGGGATCCAAAATATCGCCCGTATAGCAGATCGACCCTTCTGCAAGTCCGTTTGTTTTATTTCGAACGTGTTCTATGCAGGGTGCGATGGACTTCATCCAGTTGAGTGAGTCGAAGATCCGGAACACATCTACCCCGGTCTCCCATGCCTGCTCCACGAATTTTTCGATCAGATTATCAGGATAAGCGGTATAGCCGACCCCGTTCGAACCTCGGATCAACATTTGCAACAGCACATTTGGCATGGCCTTGCGTAAAAGTGCCAAACGTTCCCACGGGTTCTCATGCAAAAACCGTAGGCATACGTCAAAAGTTGCCCCGCCCCAAACTTCCATACTGAAAATTTCGGGATGGTTCTTTGCATAACCCTCTGCCACTTTCATCATATCAACGGTACGCATACGGGTCGCCAAAAGGCTTTGGTGGGCATCGCGCATGGTGGTATCGGTGAAATGAATCTTCTTTTCCTTTTTCAACCACTGCGCAAACTTTTCAGGACCAAGTTCGGTAAGAAGATCTTTGGTTCCTTTGGGGTAGCCCCCTGTTTTTGGAAAAGTGGGTATTCTTGGTTTTGAAAAAATACGGAAAGCATCCATTTTTTTAACATCAGGATTGCCGTTTACGATGACCTCTCCCAAAAATTCCAACATTTTATTGGCTCGGTTCCTAGGTTCTACAAACTCAAAAAGTTTGGGTTCGTTCTGAATAAAGTTCACGGTCACCTTTCCCTTGCGAAAAGTGGGGTGCTTTAAAATATTGTCCAAAAAGGCCATATTGGTCTTTACTCCCCGAATACGGAATTCCGATAGTGCCCGTCGCATTTTTCGGCAAGAACCGTCCAAGGTTCTACCGGAAGCAGACACCTTAACCAGCATAGAATCAAAGAACGGCGATATACTAACACCCTGATAAATACTACCTGCATCTAACCGAATACCAAAGCCCGAGGCGCTTCTATACGTAGTTATGACCCCATAATCCGGTTTAAAACCATTGGCGGGATCCTCTGTTGTTACCCGGCATTGCAAGGCGAAACCAGTTATCTTTATCGACTCTTGATCAGGAATCTTGATCTGTTCATCTGATAATCTATACCCACCCGCGATAAACAGCTGTGCCTTTATCAGATCTATGTTGGTGACCATTTCGGTTACTGTATGTTCAACCTGTACACGGGGGTTTACCTCAATGAAATAAATGCTGCCATCATCATCTACCAAAAATTCAACGGTACCGATATTGTTGTAATTGACCGCTTTACAAATATCAATGGCGTATTTGTAAAGACTGTTTTTGGTTTCTTGTGGCAGGCCTACCGATGGGGCGAACTCGATTACTTTTTGATAACGACGTTGCACCGAGCAATCTCGCTCGTACAAGTGGACTATATTGCCATGGCTATCCGCTACGATCTGAATTTCGATATGCTTTGGGTTCTCAACGTATTTTTCCAAGAAAACGGTGTCGTTGCCAAAGGCATTAAGCGACTCTCGCCTTGCTTCAGGGAAAGCTTTTTTTAGTTCTTGCCCGTTACGTATAACACGCATACCACGGCCACCACCACCTGAGGCCGCCTTCAACATTAGGGGATACCCAATACGCTCGGCCTCGGATATTGCTATCTTAATATCTTTAAGATCTTTTTTACTACTCTGAATTACGGGAACATTGTTGGCCACCGCCACTTCTTTGGCCATTATCTTATCACCAAGTGCTTTGAGTACAGACACTTTTGGCCCGACAAAAATGATACCGTTATCCTTACATTTTTGTGCAAATAGGGCATTTTCCGAAAGAAAACCGTAACCGGGGTGAATGGCATCAACACCATTGGCCTTGGCCACATCAATAATGGTATCAATATCCAAATAAGGTTTTAAGGGTTCGTTGTCAGCCCCGATCTGATAACATTCATCTGCTTTGTACCTATGTAAAGAATACCTGTCTTCATACGTGTAGATCCCAACGGTTTTGACACCTATTTCAACACATGCCCTGAAAATACGTATGGCTATCTCTCCTCTATTTGCTACTAAAACCGTCTTGATATTCACTTGCTATTATTTTAAAAAATGATTTTTGTCCTAAATTTTAAGGATAAAAACAAACTTAGTCTTTTTGTACTAAGATAACAATATGGGTAATTTATAAATTTTAGTTTTTTTGTTATAATATCGGTTTAACAACAAAATGAGCCATTCTAAAATTTGATTTTCTAACCCTAAAACTATATTTTTAGAAAAACTAAAACAGTACAACTAATGGGAAAAGGCGATAAAAAAACAAAACGCGGAAAAATAGCAAACAAATCTTATGGTGCTAGAAGACCTAAAAAAGTAAAAAAAATTCAGGTCGTAGCTACAAAAAAGAAAAGTATTAAAAAGAAAAAGTAATGTGGCATTTCAGAGCTAACGTATAAATACAGGCTGGCTTACTTTAAGGGTGTGCTCTTTACTGAACATATATTCATCTGTACTAAAACCTTTGATATCTTCAAGTGTTTTTGCGTTTGAATCGATGATGTACCGCACCATAGAACCCCTTGCTTTTTTTGCGAAGAAACTAATGACCTTTAGTTTGTCGTTCTTCCAATCTTTGAAAATCGGGGTGATTACGGGAGATTTCAATTGTTTTTCATCAACAGCACTAAAATATTCGTTGCTCGCAAGGTTAACGAAAAGCTCTCCTTCTTCGAGCTCTGAATTAAGTTGTTGTGTCAACTGTTCTTTCCAAAATTCATATAGATTTTTCTTTCGGCCGATCTTCAACTGCGTGCCCATTTCCAAGCGATAGGGCTGCATCAAATCCAAGGGTTTTAAGACACCATAAAGTCCTGATAAAATACGAAGTGTATGCTGCAAACTATCGAGTTTATCGTCAGATAGGGTATAGGCATCCAAGCCCCGATATACATCACCATTAAAAGCAAAGATTGCAGGGCGTGCGTTTTCAGGTGTAAAAGGAATTGAAAATTGCTGGTTTCGTTGCCAGTTCAATTGCGCCAATTTGTCTGAGATATGCATCAGTTCAGACAAGTCCCTTGGTTTTTTTTTAGCCAAAACCTTGTTCAACTTCTTGATCTGCTCAAAAAATGCGGGCTGACTATATTTTGAAGTTGGCAGTTTACTTTCATAATCCAACGATTTGGCCGGGGATATAACAATTTTCATTTGCGATATAATTTACTCTAAAAATAATGAGGATTTTTGGGATAACCAATACCAACCCATAAGAGTTGCCAATAGCCGAATACTTTATGCTTATACTACTGGCTATGCTTTGAGTAGTGCCTCCATTTTTCAATGCACTCGGCCATATCTTTGGGTATTTCTGATTCAAATCGCATCATTTTTTTTGTCACCGGATGGACAAAACCCAAGGTTTTGGCATGCAATGCCTGTCGGGGCAATATTTTAAAAGCATTCTCGACAAACTGTTTGTATTTAGTAAAGGTGGTGCCCTTTAATATTCTTTCGCCTCCGTACCGCTCATCATTAAACAAGGTATGCCCAATATATTTCATGTGCGCCCTGATCTGGTGGGTTCTACCGGTTTCCAGCTTGCAAGAAACCAAGGTGATATAACCCAAACGCTCTATAACCTTGTAATGGGTAACGGCATCTTTTCCAGCATCCCCTTCAGGAAAAACGTGCATTTGAAGCCTGTTTTTCGGATGACGCCCAATATTACCTTCAATTGTTCCCTCCTCATCGGTCACGTTTCCCCAAACCAAAGCCACATACTCTCGTTCAGAGGTCTTATCAAAAAATTGTTTTGCCAAATGCGTCATGGCAGCTTCTGTTTTTGCTACCAATAAAAGACCTGAGGTATCTTTATCAATACGATGCACCAAACCTGGCCGTTCGTTGCTGTTTACAGGCAAGTTGTCAATATGATATATCAGGGCGTTTATCAGTGTGCCCGAGTAATTTCCGTGACCAGGGTGCACGACCATACCGGCTGGTTTGTTAACGACAAGAAGCACATCATCTTCATAAACAATATCTAACGGAATATCTTCAGGAACCAACAAAAATTCATGTGGGGGGTGTTCGAACAGTACCTTTACCTCATCGCCCGGTTTGACCTTATAGTTCTGTTTTACAATTTCATCGTTGACCCAAACATGGCCGTCTTTGGCAGCTTGCTGTATTTTGTTACGAGTGGCATTTTCAATGAAGTTCATCAGAAACTTATCGACCCGAAGCGGTTCTTGACCTTTGGACGCCAAGAATCTATGGTGTTCAAAAAGCTCTTCCCCATTGGGTTCAGGATCATTCTGTGGTCTCATACGTTTACTCAGAGTCTGCCTTTATCCTCGCCCTATCGGTAATTTTTCCATTTCCGCATACCAACTCGATTTTAGAGGTTTTGGGCAATTTATCTCCTGGCTTGACCTGTTTGCCTTTGAATTTTATGTAGTACACCATATCTTTTCCCAATTGGTCGATATAGGTGACACGTTGCACATCTAGGCCAACGGCACGCAACATAGATGCCGCATTGCGCTGGGTAACCTGTATGACTTTGGGTACCGTAACTTTTTTATACCCTGAGGGGTTTACCGTAAAATAAATTTTACGGTTCTCTTTTACTTTGTTACCAGCTGGGGGGTCTTGTTCGATAATCGAAAAACGAGGGTAATCAGGATTAAAGTTAGCGGAATCCAACACCTCGTATCTCAGATGGGCCTCTTCTACAGCACTACGTATATCGGCGACCGACATTTGCGAAAAATCAGGCACTTCAACAAACTCACCATGATTGGTGGTACTGTTCAACCATCGCAACAATAGAAAAACCAAAACCACGACGACCAATAACGCCAGACCCAATTGTATTAAAAAAACCCTGCTCTTTAGAAAGCTAAAAAAATTTCCCATCAGTTTGAATTAACCTTGCAAAGATAGGAAATGAACGCATATCAACAGCTAGCATCATCGGGGCATTTAAAAAAATCATGGAGAAGTAACTGAAAACCATCTGTTTTTCTTTACTTTGAACTGTCTATACCTAAATTTTGGGTTCATAAAATAGAGCTGTATGAGAAAAAAGGTTGCCATTATCATGGGTGGATATTCCAGCGAGCACAAAATATCGGTAAAAAGTGGCAATGTGGTCTACAAATTTTTAGACTCCAACAAGTTCGATAGCTATTGTATTCATATATTAAAGGACAAATGGGTATATGTTGATGATGATAAAAAAGAATTTCCGGTAAACCGACATGACTTTACCGTTGCCCTTGGTGACGGCAAGTTGTTTTTTGATTGTGTTTTCAATGCCATTCACGGCTCGCCGGGCGAAGATGGGTTGATGCAGGCCTATTTCGAACTGCTCGGAATTCCTCAAACATCATGCAATTATTACCAATCGGCGCTCACTTTCAATAAAAGGGACCTGCTCAGTGTTTTAAAGCCTTACGGCATTAGATCGGCCACCTCTTATCACCTTAATATTGGGAATGAAATTGATGAAGACGCCATTATCAAGAAGGTAGGGCTGCCCTGCTTTGTCAAAGCCAACAAGGCGGGCAGTAGTTTTGGCATATCAAAGGTATACGACAAAGAAAAATTGAAATTGGCCATAGAAAATGCCTATAAAGAAGATGATGAAATTATTATTGAAGCGTTTCTTGATGGTACAGAGGTATCGGTAGGCGTGATAAAACACCAAGGTCGTACCAAGGTCTTGCCTGTAACGGAAATCGTTACCGAAAATGATTTTTTTGATTTTGAAGCTAAATACCGGGGCAAGTCCAAAGAGATTACCCCCGCTCGCATATCAAAAGAACAAGAAAAAAAGGTCAAGGAAATGGCACGACTGGCCTATGATGTACTAAAAATGAAAGGGTTCTCAAGAAGTGAGTTTATATTTGTAGGTGATGAACCCTATATGCTTGAGATGAACACCACTCCAGGATTGACCGAACACAGTATATTGCCCGAACAAGCCCAAGCTGCGGGAATATCTCTTGCACAGCTGTTCGAAAGTGCAATTGAAGAGATTTTACAAGAAAATAGATAATTTTATTTCGCAACAGTAAAAGCATTTCAAATGAGACGAGCGATTTTTCCCGGTTCTTTCGACCCCTTGACCTTGGGGCATTTTGATGTCATAAAAAGAGGTATCACCCTTTTTGACGAACTCATTATCGGCATAGGTATCAACGCTGAAAAAAAATACATGTTTTCAATTGATGAACGCATCAGGTTTATTGAAGAGGCCTTTGCGAACGAACCCAAAATAAAGGTGCAGACGTATACTGGGCTCACGGTTGACTTTTGCAAAAAAGTGGATGCTGATTTTATTTTAAGGGGGTTGCGCAACCCAGGCGACTTCGAATTTGAGAAAGCCATTGCCCATACCAATCGAAAGCTCACAGAGATCGAGACCGTTTTTCTACTTACCTCTTCCGGAAAATCGTATATCAGTTCTTCCATTGTTAGGGATGTGATTCGAAATGGGGGCGATTACTCAGTTCTGGTACCCGATTCAGTTGTTGTCAAATAAGTATGCTGACCCTTACCACAAGACCAACACTTTTAAAGCAATAAACAGCACACAGGTATGAATGTTTTTACGTTGTATCCCATCGATTAAAAAATTATATAAAGCAATAACCTTACCCTTTTATTGATAGAATTAGAGAGTATAACCACTAAATTCATACAATTCACAACAAAACTTTTTCAAAATAATTAATCTGTCATACATTGTAAGAAAATACAATAGCATGTTATCAGGGAATAAAACATCCTATACTAATTACCTTATGAAACAACTGCCAAAAGCTACGGCCTTTGTCTCCAATAGTTTTGAGATAGTTCATGCTTCTAGTAAGTGGGAAACAATCTTTGAGTATACCAACAAAGCGGTTATCGGTAGACCCTTGGCCCAAATTTTAAAAATGGCGATAGCATATTGGAGAAAAAACCCTGGCTATTCCCAAACTGAAGATTCCAGCAATAAAAGCATTGAGCGCTATGTTGATTCTGACGGAAACGAAAAGTGGTTCGAATGGATTATACTACCCTGGTTTGACGACCAAGAAAACAGTATTGGTGCTGTAATACAGACCGAAGAAGTCACCCAAAGAATTCTTTACCAATCAAAACTTAAAAACCTAGCATTACTACTTGAAGAAAAAACAGAAATTGCAAAAAGGGGGATTTGGGAATACGATGCTGTAAAAGACACCCTCTACTGGTGCAACACAACAAAAACAATACACGAAGTTGACAACAACTATGTACCCACTATCGAAACCGGAATCGATTTTTACAAAAACGGACATAGTAAAAATACCATTTCAATGGTACTTGATAGTGCGATGAAAGATGGATTGCCCTGGCACGAAAAACTTCAGTTGACAACTGCCAAGGGCAATAAAAAATGGGTGATAGTTACAGGAAAACCCATTTTTAAAAGCAACAAATACATAGGTCTCATCGGCACCTACGAAGACATTACAGTCCATGAAAAATCAAAAAACAACATTCGTAAAAACGAACACCTTTTGCGAACCTTGATCGACAATTTACCATTGAACGTCTTCATCAAAGACCTTCAATCAAACAAAATACTTGTCAATAGATCAGAAGTGGAGTTTTGCGGTCATCAAGACGAGAATGAGGTTTTAGGCAAAGATGATTTTGCCTTTTACGATAAAAAAACAGCCAAAAAACTACGTGAAGATGACCTAGAAGTGATGCAAAACCTTAAGCCATTAATAGGCAGAGAGTTGGTTCACACGAAAAAAGATGGTACCCAAACCACCTTTTTAACTTCAAAAATACCTTTAATTGAAAAAGAAGGTGAAGTATATGGTCTAATAGGCTTTAGTATTGACATTTCTGAACTAAAACAAAAAGAAAATGAACTGAAAAGTTTGATAAATGTTACCTCATCACAAAACAATAAGCTCATTAATTTTTCTCATATTGTATCTCATAATCTACGGTCGCACACTGCCAATTTATCAATGCTATTAGGTTTTCTGACCACCGAAAAAAACGAGAGCGAAAAACAAAAAATAGTTAAAATGCTGACCGACGCCTCTGATGGTCTTTTAGAGACTTTAGATAACCTAAATGAGGTCATAGATATAAACACCAATACAAACTTAGAAAAGAAACCAATTAAGCTAAACCATAAAATAGATCTGGTCAAAGAAAACCTGCACGCCTTTTTGATCAACAACAATGCTAAGATCATTAATAAAATATCGAATAAGGTCATTATAAATATAGTACCGACCTATATTGACACTATTCTTACAAGTTTTATAACCAATGCTATAAAATATAAGTCACCCCACAGAGATCCAATTATCGAGTTAAGCTCAAAAAAAAGGGGCAAATACACTATAGTGAGCATTACCGACAATGGTCTTGGAATAGATTTGAAAAAACACGGTGACAAACTATTTGGCATGTACAAGACCTTTCATGATAAGAAAGATGCCAGAGGTATTGGTCTTTTCATTACAAAAAACCAAATCGAGGCCATGAACGGAAAAGTAAGTGTAAATAGCAAGGTAGGCAAGGGAACAACTTTCAATATTTATTTCAATGACGAAAATTAACCATATATATATCATAGATGACGATCCGATAACCGTATTTGGTATACGAAAAATGATAGATTCAGTTGTTCAATTTGATGTCATTACCACGCATGGTAACGGAAAATTGGCCATCGAAGGTATTAAAAACTTACAGAAAGAGAACCAAAAATTGCCCGAAGTGATATTTCTAGATCTTAACATGCCTATTATGGACGGGTGGCAATTTCTGGAAGAATTCATCTCCCTACCTATCAAAACCAAGATACAGATCAATATAGTTACTTCCTCAATTGACGGTATTGATAAAAGAAAATGGGAATTGTACAACTCAAAAACCCATCATAATGTAACGTTCAATCATAAACCTGTTGGTAAAAAAGAGATTATTGAAATAATAAAATCGAGCTAGAGACTGTAAAGAATTGACATAATAACTTTTTCTCTTTTCAAGGTAGATAATCTGTGTCCTTCATATATCAATCAGTCACCAAAAAGAATTTTGATGTTGGTATAAGAATTTTCCAATGCTTTCTTGATTTTTTTTGGCCCCTTCCATTTCACTTTTTCTATTCCTTCACTCTTTTGCCCTTTCAATTCTCCCTTAAATGAAGTTTTCATGGCATACCAATGCACTTCTTTTAATTTATAGGTTCCGTTTCTTTTAAAAATGTGATAGGTGATTCTTAAGAAATTTTCAATTTTCAGTCCTTTCACTCCCGTTTCCTCCTCCACCTCACGAAGGGCACATACCTCAATGGTCTCGCCTTTGTCAAGTTTACCTTTGGGCAGATCCCATTTATCATTTCTATATATAAAGAGAACCTTACCTTTTTTATTGGTAACCACCCCACCAGCCGCCACGACTAAGGGAATCTTACTGGTGAATTTTTTAAGGATCTCTTCGTGATTTGGGTGGTAGATGTAGGCCTTTTTTAATTTCTTCTTTGACAGGGCTTCGATAGCCTCGTGAATAGCATTGCCATTCAACAAAAAATAATCTTCGTTTACGGTCTCCGAGAGTTTATTTGTTAAAATGAGGGGCAGCTCATTGACAAAAACTTTATACATTTGCGTCATGGTTTTAAACAAAGATACCGCCAAAAAAACGGCAGAGCTTCTATTACAAATTAATGCAATTAAATTGACACCTGAAAATCCTTTTACGTGGGCTTCAGGTTGGAAATCGCCAATTTATTGTGACAACCGGATTATTCTCTCATACCCCTCCATAAGAAATTATGTTCGAGAAAAAATGGGCAAGCAGGTAGAATCAATTTATGGCAAGCCAGATGTGATCGCGGGCGTGGCGACGGGTGCTATCGGAATCGGGGTCTTGGTCGCCGAATTTTTGGGGCTTCCGTTTGTTTATGTACGTCCTGAAATAAAATCGCACGGAAGACAGAACCAGATTGAAGGCCAGTTAGAGCCCAACCAAAGTGTTGTGGTAATCGAAGATTTGATAAGTACTGGCAAGAGCAGCCTGAATGCAGTTGATGCGCTCCAAAACCATGGTGCCAAGGTCAAGGGCATGCTGGCCATATTCACTTATGGCTTCGATATTGCAACCGAAAATTTCAAAAAAAACAACATAGAGTTACATACCCTAAGTGATTACGACCATTTAGCGCAGCTCGCATTGGAAACCAGCTATATTAAAGAAGAAGAACATAACACTTTGATGGAATGGAGAAAAAACCCTTCCCTCTGGAAAAAATAAAAACATATGCATATTGAATCGCCAAAAAAACCCATTCTTAAAAGTGACAAGGAAGTTTTTGAGTTTCTCACTGACCTTAAAAACTTTGAAGAATTAATGCCCGATTCTATTGACAAATTCGAACTTATCAATAAAGATCGATTTCTTTTTGCCTTAAAGGGCATGCCCGAAATAGTTTTAGAGCGTAAAGAGCAAATAGCGAACAGCAAACTGGTGCTTGGTGCCGCTAGCAATAAACTTCCGTTTACACTCACTGCGGATATCGTGGCACTATCTGAGAATGAGACCGAGGTTACCTTGAGCTTTGTAGGTGAGTTCAATGCCATGATGGCCATGATGGTCAAAAACCCGATTACCAATTTTATCGAAACCCTCTCTGACAATTTAGAGAAAATATAGAAACCAATAAAAAGCTCAATACAACAGTTTTATTTGCTTTAAATCAAACTCCCTAAAAACGGCATTTTCAAGTTCAACCATGAGTTTTCCTTGGGGTGACACACCTCTAATGAACCCCATAAAAAGTTCGCCTTTATTATTTCTAAAAGTAGAAGGTTTATCTTTTCTGAACAACACTTGTTCATACATCTTCCACAACTGGGCGCTATTATTTTCCTCCATTCTATTAAAAAAAGCCTTTAGGCTCATAAGTATCTCCTGAAGCAGTTCATCTAAATCAAAAGTACGTCCCGTTATCAATTTCATTGATGACACGTTAGTGAGGTCATCGAACACCAATTGGTTCACATTTAGGCCTATTCCGATAACAGATTCTTGTATTTGTTTCCCTGATAGTACATTTTCGATAAGAATACCGCAAATTTTGGTGTTTCCTGACAGAATGTCGTTGGGCCACTTTACACTTAGGTTAGGTATTGGCACTTTCTTAAGGCAATCTAAAATTGCCAAAGAAACACATATATTCAACAAAAATTGATCCGTAACTGGCAGGTAATTGAATTTCTTTAAAATACTAAGGGTTAAGTTATTACCTTTTTTTGACTGCCATTCGGCACCCATTTGCCCCCTACCTTTTAACTGTTCGCTCGCAACAATCACCGTAAAATCTTCAAGCACTCTTGAAAGCATCAGGTCTTTTAAGTAGGTGTTTGTTGAGTCAATGGCATCAAGTTTGAGTATGTGCATGGGCGACCCTAATTATTATGTACAATCTATTCTTAAAACTAGGGTCAAAAGAACAAAAAAATAATAACTTTGCAGAAACTAATACTTTTGAATGCAGAAAAGAAAAGCTAGTGCTGACGAGTTGATCGCATTAATTTTACAGGGTATCGAAGAAGTAAAAGGAGATAACATAATTTTACTTGATCTGAGGGAAATTGAAAACACCGTTTGTGACTACTTTATTATTTGCAATGGCAATTCAAACACACAGGTCAACGCCATTGTCGGTTCTGTTCAAAAAACAGTAAGCAAAGCTATCAAAGACAAACCTTGGCATATTGAAGGCCGAGACAACGCTGAATGGGTTCTTATGGACTATGTGAATGTCGTAGTCCACGTTTTTCAAAAACACACTAGAGAGTTTTATGATATAGAGGGTCTTTGGGGAGATGCAAAATTTACCGATATAACAAATACCGTAAACCAGTAAAAAAGAAGAATGGCTAAGGATAACAATTCAAGTTCAAAAAAACCAAAGTTCAACTCATGGTGGATTTATGGAATAATTGCGATATTACTGATCGGCTTTCAGTTCTTGGGAAGCGGAAATTTCGCAAACACCAAAAAAACCACTACATCAGAACTTCAAGAATACCTAAGAAATGGTGATATCGAGAAAATATTGATCATCACCAATTCACGCCAGGCAAAGGTGTTTCTCACCGATGAAGCTTTGGCAAAAGCCGTGCATAAAGATGTCTCAAAAAAATCAGCATTTCCTACCACAGGTGCGGTAGCCCAGTACGTTTTAGATTATGGGGATCTTCAGAATTTCGAAAATGAAATCAAGAAAAGTAAGACCGATAACAATCTAGATACCATCGTAGACTACGCAACCGACAACAACTATCTAATGGACCTGTTGTTTAGCATACTCCCTTTTATTCTTATTATAGGTATTTGGATCTATTTGATGCGTAGAATGTCGGGCGGTGCCGGGGGCGGTGCCGGGGGCCAGATTTTCAACATCGGAAAATCAAAGGCCAAACTTTTTGACGAAAAGACCGACACACTTACCTCTTTCAAAGATGTGGCAGGTCTTGAAGGTGCGAAAGAAGAGGTAGAGGAAATCGTTGAATTTTTAAGAAACCCTGATAAGTATACATCCTTGGGGGGTAAAATTCCTAAAGGCGCCCTACTGGTAGGTCCTCCGGGAACCGGAAAGACCTTACTGGCAAAAGCTGTTGCCGGCGAGGCCAAAGTGCCTTTCTTCTCATTATCAGGTTCTGATTTTGTAGAAATGTTCGTAGGTGTAGGTGCCTCAAGGGTACGTGACCTTTTCAAACAGGCAAAAGACAAATCACCGGCCATTATTTTTATCGATGAGATCGATGCCATAGGTAGGGCCAGGGGAAAGAACAATTTCACAGGATCCAATGATGAACGTGAAAACACCCTGAACCAGCTCTTGACCGAAATGGACGGGTTTGAATCGAACACCAACGTAATTGTACTGGCCGCCACAAACCGTGCTGATGTACTCGATAAGGCTTTGATGCGAGCAGGCCGATTTGACAGACAGATCTTTGTTGATTTACCCGACATTAGGGAGCGTAAAGAAATTTTTGAGGTACACTTGAGACCTATCAAAACCGCTGAAACACTTGATGTGGATTTTTTAGCAAGGCAAACACCCGGGTTCTCAGGGGCAGATATTGCCAATGTATGTAATGAAGCAGCACTAATTGCCGCCCGTAAAGAGAAAAAGGCGGTCACCAAACAAGATTTTTTAGATGCTGTTGATAGAATTGTGGGCGGACTCGAAAAGAAGAACAAAATCATCACACCCGGTGAGAAAGAGACGATTGCCTATCACGAAGCGGGCCACGCCACAACAAGCTGGATGTTGGAACATGCAGCACCACTGGTGAAAGTAACCATTGTGCCTAGGGGACAGTCTTTAGGTGCGGCATGGTACCTGCCCGAAGAACGATTGATCGTACACCCTGAACAAATGCTCGATGAAATGTGCGCTACCCTTGGGGGCAGGGCTGCAGAAAAAGTAATCTTCAATAAAATTTCAACTGGTGCCTTGAGCGATTTAGAGAAAGTAACCAAACAAGCTAGAGCCATGGTCACGGTTTATGGCCTAAATGACAAAATAGGAAACCTTACCTATTATGATTCTTCGGGTCAAAATGAATATAACTTCTCAAAGCCCTATAGTGAAGAAACAGCCAGAACCATTGATGAGGAAATTTCTAAAATCATTGAAAAACAATATTTAAGGGCAATTGAGGTATTGACCGAAAACAAAGACAAACTTATCATACTGGCCGAAAGGCTTCTTGAGAAAGAAGTTATCTTTAAAGAAGATTTGGAGAAAATATTTGGCAAAAGGCCTTACCCAGAAAATGAAATTTTTGGAGAAAAAGACCAAGAAAGAACAGAGCGAACAGCAGAAGACCGTGATGAAGACACAGCTGTTCAAGAAGAAAATAAATAGTATTATAAAGCATTTCAATTACTAAAGCACATTGGTGGTTATCTATTAAAAAGTGTAAATGGGGCTATTTGATAAGTTATTTGGAGGTGGCAAAAAAAGAGATTCCAAAGAGACCGTGGAAACAAGAGGGCTTCATATGCCCGACCTCAACATACCCATAGATGAAAAATTCACGATACACTTCAGAAAAAACGGGGGTAAATTTCTTTATTGCGACTCTTTTTCAGAAATCACCGAAGCATTGAATAATATCATTGTAGAAAACGATTGGCAAGACCATCCGTTTTTCGTAATGAACAACTCTTTGCAAGAAAAATTTTCAAAAAAAGGTTTTACATTTACCAATGAGAAAAAAAACAGCGACGTTTTTTTTACCACCTGTGAACACTTAATTGCCCAAAACGGTTCTATTCTTGTTTGCTCAAATCAACTGAACGAGAAAAAACTCAATGAACTGCCCGACAATATCATTGTCTTCGCCACTACCAGTCAATTGGTAGATTCAATAGGGGAAGGTTTGAAAACAATAAAGAAAAAATATGGGCACAGCATTCCCGCGAATATTACAACGCTCAAGCATTTTCAATCGAACAACGATAATGCTGATGATTTTCTGACCTACGGAAGCAGTTCTAAAAATCTTTATCTATTATTTCTGGAAGACCTATAACATGAAGGAAATTTTAAGGCGTACGATTACTGGAGCTGTTTTCATCGTACTTTTACTATCGGCCGTTTTTCTCAATTCAGATGCCTTCGATTTTTTGTTCATGACATTTGGCATTGCCTGTCTTTATGAATACAAAAAACTGGTAGCACTTAAAGGGTATCACATTTTCATTGCATATTTGGCATTATGGTGGGCATTCATTTACCTAGTACATGACAGAAGGCTTATCAACCTGTTGATGACCATAACAATAATCGTTGATTTTGCACTCTTGTTTTATTTGTTCTCTAAAAAAGAGAAGCTATTCAACACATTTCAAAAGTTTGTTATAGGTCTCTTTTATATTGGTGGCGGATGCATTTTTCTGACCATGATACCTTATAAGGACAATGATTTTGCCAAGCTCTTGATCATGGGTATTTTTATTCTTATTTGGGTCAATGACTCTTTTGCCTATATTGTTGGCAAAACCTTCGGACGCACAAAGCTATATACCGCGGTTTCTCCAAAAAAAACCATTGAAGGTACATTGGGAGGGTTTGCCTTTGCTCTGGGAGCTGCTTACATCATGGGAAAATACGAATCGATTATCAACCCTACCCAATGGATGCTATTGGTCACAGTCATAGTAATTACGGGAAGCCTTGGTGATTTGGTGGAATCTAAATTTAAAAGGTCTGCGGGCGTAAAAGATAGCGGGGCCATTCTACCCGGCCATGGTGGTATGCTAGACCGTTTGGATAGTTTGATATTTGCCGCTCCCTTTACGTATTTAACCTTAAATATTTTCGCCCATGTTTCATAAAGAGGGACAAAAAATAATATTGATTACTTTTTTTATGGTCTGCGCCATCGTTCTACTAGCTGAGTATTACGTTGGTATTGAGTGGTTGCGCCTTGTTCTTCAAGTAGCGGGCATAGTTCTCTTGGTACTTGTACTGCAATTTTTCAGAAACCCCAAACGCGTGGCCATAAAAGATTTTGATGAAATTCTGGCCCCTGTCGATGGCAAAGTAGTCGTTATTGAAGAAGTGGAAGAAAACGAGTATTTCAATGATAAACGCAAGCAGGTCTCTATTTTTATGTCACCCACCAATGTGCATGTGACCCGATACCCCGCTAGTGGAAGTATTCAATACTCAAAATACCACCCTGGCAAATACTTGGTTGCCTGGCACCCTAAATCGAGTACAGAAAATGAACGTACAACCGTTGTGATCAACACCCCTAAATTCGGTGAAATACTGTACCGCCAAATTGCCGGGGCAGTAGCCCGCCGCATCGTGAATTATGCAGAAGAAGGACAATGTGTGCAACAAGGCGAAGACGCAGGGTTTATAAAATTTGGTTCAAGGGTAGACTTGTTCTTACCTTTAGATAGTGCAATTGCGGTAAAACTAAACCAAAAAGTAGTTGGAGCTAAAACCTGCATTGCCGTTGCCCCAGTGAAAAAAAATCATGAAAAACAAAAAATTAAATACTGATTTCAAAGCTGCTGTTACATTTGTCAATGAGTACACCAGACCCTTACCTGCAGATCTGTTACTCAAACTATATGCGTACTACAAAATAGCAAATAAAAATTATAATAACCCCGGCAGCACCACCCCGCTTATCAATGCGTTCAAAGCCAATGCACTTATTCAAGCGAAAGATATCAGTCGTGAAAAGGCGAAAAAAGAGTATGTGAGATTGGTGAGAAAAGAGATTGTTAGTCGTTAGTCGCTGGTCATTAGTGAAACTTAAATTTTACATAAAAGCCAATAACCTATAATAATGATTAACTTGATTCTGAAGATTTCCTATTCATATAGATCATTCGTATCTGCCTTACAGATGTCGTAAAACAAATTCCCCATCTTCTTGGAAAGGTCTTTAAAAAAACGTTTTCCTTTCTCTTTGGTGGCCTTATGTGGGTTTCCTGCTCCAGTATCCTCACTGATTTGCGACCACTTGCGCTCGGCCCATAAATGCATCTATTTTATATTTCCTGTCCTTGCCATCTCCCCATCTATCACGTGATAGTACAAGTTCTGGCTTTAGGTACAACATGAGACTTGTTTCCATTTCATCAGCATGGTCTCCTTTTTCATCAAAGTACAAAGCCTTGTCCAACACCAACGGAAAAAACGAAAAACTGATGAACATCTTGGGGAATTTCAGTCCCAGTTCACGTATCAAGGGTTTGAAATTATTACCACCGTGCCCATTGAAGATGGCAATTTATATACACCCTGACGATTTAAAACCTCTATTATATCAGAAAGTATGGCCAAGTCTATTTTGGCATTCTTTAGGGCTTCCCAGTTGGTCTCTGCAAGAATATAAGGTCTCATAGGCGTGTGTTGAACTACAAACTTAAGAACCAATTGCCAGATAACAATACCCAATCAAAAATAGATGGCTACACTACTGCTTCTGAAGTAAGCGAAGCTTTTCGAAGTAAGTAAAATAAAAACCTCCCAAAATAGTAATCAAAAAATAGATAGCGACCAAAAGGATTCCGAATGAAAAATAGGTGTCAAGTCCGAACCGATCTTTCGTAATCACAATGAGTACAATTCCCAACACTCCCCTAAAAGCCTCTATGTAAACTGCGTAATTGGCTCGATCCATTAGGGTGGTGTATCCATATATACCAATAAAAATAAATGCCCCAAAGAGCAACAAGTCATTTGATTCGATTTCGCTGTAATTGTAAAATAAAAATAATAAGAACAGGGTTCCAAGTAGCTGCCGGTTTTAAGACTCCGTATTGCGGCGCAACATCATCGAGTTCTTCTTGAAAAGTACTGAACATGCGATCCCAAACACACAGTCTCTGGCCTAGGTTCTTGTCAATATATTCAGTGGTTTACCGCATGGTGTACCCGGTGTTGCGAAGGGGTTATAATAATCTGTTCAAGCCAGCCCATTTTACCGATATGTTGGGTATGGCACCAAAATTGGGCAAACAGATGTACCAGTGCCAAAATAGCTATTACCTTGAAAGGAACACCTACCAAAGCAGCAGGAACCAACAAAAAGGGGCAATACCCAATCAAATTCGAAATCGGCTGCCGTAGGGCACAGGCCAAAATAAACTGCCTCGATGCAAGCATACGAGGTATTTAGTGGAAGAAAGTTTTTTCAATGAAAACCTAAGGTTTTCAAACTTTCCTCTTAATGCGAGGCAAGCCTCGGGGAATTAAACCCTAAGAGATTAAATTCTTCGCTGCTGTGGTGAATGACATGTTGGTTCCAAAAAAAATTGATCTTATGGCTCAATCTATGGTTCCAATAGCCCGCGAAATCAAGAACAATAAAGACCCACAGCCAAACGACCCATGTAATTCGAATCTCAGTCAAAGCCAAATGTTCCAATAAATAAGGGTAGGTGACCAAAACCAGCCCAAGACCCAAAGAATCTTTTAAAATATTGGTAAAACCAGAGCTGATACTTGAAACCGTATCCATGACCTTATGCTTTTGATTCTTTACGAAATACCCGTACCCAACCTCTACTGCCAAGAGCAACAAAAAAAAAGGAATGGCGTGTAAATTTCCCTGCGCCAAGAGCGCAGGGCGTTTTCTTCAATGCTGTGCATTGATCATGTATCGAACAACCTGAGCTGTTTTACATCATTCGCCCTTCCCTGATTTTCGATATACTTCTCGAT
>JAJRSY010000048.1 GCA_024278565.1 Bacteroidota bacterium | reverse complement strand
CGGATCACATCTGCCTCGGCATTGTCAACACGAGACTGCGCCTGACTGAAATCAAAGGCGTTCATCAAACCCACCTCAAAACGTTCTTTTGAATATTGATATGCCAAACGTCGGGCTTCCAAAGTTTTCTCCGCAGCTTGGTACGACTTGAAAAAACTGTTTACATCAACATACGCCTGATTGACGGTGGTCTCTAATTCCAATTTGTCCTGTTCCAATTGAACCCTTGCCTTTTCAACATTGATCATTGCCCTTTTGATATTGTTCTTTACACTAAAACCATTGAATATGGGAACATTCAATTGACCACCATAGACGATACCATCAAAAAGCCATAGTTGGTCGACCAGATCAAACCGAAAAAAGGTTTGGGCAACAGGATCAAACTGCTTTCTACTGGAGTACGAGGTATTGTAATTAAAAAAGGCACTCAAGGTAGGGTATCTTGCACCTTTCGAAATGTCAAGGTCCTTTTCTGCAAGGGCTGCGTTCGATTCTGCCAGTTTGATGTCATTTCTAAAGGTCAGCGCCTTATCGAAAATAGTCTTTGCCGTGTTTTTCATAATATCCGATGGGGGTATTTCAAACGCCTCATCGGCAATTTCAAAATTCATATAGTCGGTAATCTGCAACAACTGCGCCAAGGTAATTCGAGAAATGGTCACCTGGTTCTGGGCGTTCACGATCTGTTGTTCTAAATTGGCGGATGTCGCCTCGATTTCCAATAGGTCGCCCTTGGGCAGAACACCTGCCTCTACAAGTTCACGGGTACGTTTCAGATCTTGCGCTGTGACCGCATATTGTGCCTCAAACACTTTTAACGACTCTTTGTTCGATAATATATTCAGGTAACCCAAGGCTACGTTCAATCTAATATCATCTTTTAGATCATCTAACCGGTACTGACCTGCAAGGGCGTTCATCTTGGCACGCCGCATCTGATTTCTGTTCTGTAAACCATTGAAGAGGGTTACGTTCGAAGATAGGTTTCCGCCCATAGAGAATATGCCCGCCGTGAAATTACTGCCGGTTACAGGATCTAATGACAAGCCCCTGTTTCCCGATGCCGTTATTTGGCCATTCAGATTCGGCAGGAAATTTCCAAAGGCATCGGACTCATCAATGAGCACATTCTCTAGATCGAGTTCGAATTGTTCGATACTCAGATTGTTTTCAATGGCATGGACCACGCATTCCTGCAAGGTCCATTTTTTTTGTTGGGCCGATGCTGTTACTATTGCAAATACAAACAACAGTACTGTCAGTTTAAATTTCATCTGTTCATGTTTTCTTGATTATTCGATTGATTTTGATCTACCTAACTATGCATGGCCGCAGCTTGCAACTTTTAATCTTTGTCTTCATCTTCTTTTTCAAGTTCGTTCCAAACCTTGATCTTATCGTCTTTGCCAATTCCAGAAATAACCTCCACATCGATTCCGTCACTTACCCCCAATTCGAGCTCTTTACGCTCAAATTCGTTCTCTCCGGTCTCAATTTCCACATAGGGTTTTTGAGTTTTCTTATCAAATTGCAATAATGCCTCTTTGATGGCCAAAACATCTTTTTTCTCTTCGAGTACGATAGCGGCATTGGCGCTATAGCCCGCCCGAACGTATGCACTATCGTTCACTATCAGATCTCCCTCGATCTTGAACTGAACTGCACCCTCTTCTTCGACCCCCTTGGGGGCGATAAACTTCAATACAGCCTCAAATGTCGATTTTTCGAGAGCTCCCAAAGTTATTTTCAAGGGCATACCAAGTTTTAGTTTGCCCACTTCGGCTTCATCTACTTCCCCTTCAAAAATCATTTTTGACATATCGGCGATACTTGCGATGGTCGTACCATCATTGAAGTCGTTGCTTTGAATCACTTGGTCACCTTCCTCAACCGGAATCTCTAATACAGTGCCCGTAACTGTGGCTCTGATATTGGTGTTTGCGATAGAAGATCCGCCCGCAGAGCCCTTACGTATGATCTGATAATCGGTCCGTGCATTTCGCAGTTCTTGTTCTGATTGATCCAATTGCAGTTGTAGATTGTTGAAATCTTGGCTTGAGATCACGCCCTTATCGAACAGGGCCTTGTTTCTATTGTATTCGATTTTCACGTTGTTCAGGGCAATTTCAGCATTTCTGACCCTGCCCCGAACCTGATTCAAAGATTGTTCGTTGGGTACGATCTTGATTTTCGCGATCAAGTCACCTGCTTTCACCATCATCCCTTCTTCAAGGTATATTTTTTCGATAATACCTGAAATCTGCGGTTTTATCTCGATCTCATCCTCAGGGATCACTTTGCCGGTAACGATTACCTGATTTACAATATCCTTCTTTTCTAAAGATTCGGTCTCGTACAACTCTAAGGGGGTACTGTTTTTCTTAATGAAATAAGCTGCTGCTGCCAAAATTGCGATGCAGGCCAACCCTATTGATCCGTATTTTACGTACTTGTTCATTCTTTGTGATTTGATGTTTTATAAATTCGTTTTTGGTTCGTTCTTGTTCATTCTTCCCGTAACGCTTCAATGGGTTTTATCTTTACGGCTCTGTTTGCCGGGATCAATCCTATTAGAACACTCAGCCCTACCATTAATGAAAATGATATGGCAAATTGAGGAATACTTACCATAGGGTTTTTAAAGGGAAATTCATCCCCCTGGCCAAAGGCCACATCCAAGGCGCCCAAAATTCCCACGGAAATAGCAAAGCCTATCAGACCGGCAAAGGTGGTCAAAACAATCGATTCCATGATTATTTGGCGTTTTACCACACGTGGGGTCGCCCCCAAGGCCCTTCTGACCCCTATTTCTTTTGTCCGCTCTTTTACGGTAATCAATAAGATATTGCTAATAGCGATCACACCGGCCAACAAGGTGAAAATACCCACAAAAAAAGAAAACCCTTTTAAAACTGTGGTAAAATTGGATATATTATTAAAAACCTCCGACATATCAAAACTACCTATGGCACGTTCATCATCAGGGTGAATATCATATTTTGCCTTTAACAGTTTTTTGATCTCCTTTTCGACCATGACCACTTTGGTTCCTTCCTGTACCGCTATGGCCATCCATCCCATGCGATCGCCTGAATTAAAAGCTTTTTGAAACGTGGTGAACGGAATAAAAACCGCATTTTCACCATCAATGTTAATATTGTTGTTGGGCTTGTACATACCGACAATGGTAAAATAGATGCCATTGATCCTTATATCTTCACCTATTGCCTCTTCGTTTCTATCAAAAAGCAATTTATAGGTTTCCTCGCCAATAACGCATACTTTTTTCGAAGCATCAATATCGGTTTGGTTTAAAAACCGCCCTTCGACAAGTTTCTTCTTGGTAATATTATCGATCTCAGGGTAATCGCCATAAACGCTTGAACCACTCTTTAGCCCTTTTCTATATACCGTGACCACGCCTCTATGCTGGCCAAGTTGTATTCTTGGAGCCAACACCTCTATTTCAGGTATCTGTTTTTTGATGATCGCGGCATCCTCGATTTTGAATTTTATTCTTCTTCCCCGTTCAAATCCCTTATATGGCTCAGCAGTTCTTTGGCTCCAAACAAAAAGGCTATTTGATGCCGTACCGGCGAACAACCTATCGAAACCATTGCTCATGCCATTTGCCGAACCCAGTAACAACATAAGAATGATCATGGCGAATATCACCCCCAACATGGTCAAAAACGTACGGAACATATTCTTACCAAGGGTATTGAACACCTCGATCCATAAATCCCTATCGAATAACCACATATTGAACTCGTCTTGAATTATTTATCGTCTCTTAATGCCACAATCGGCTTTATATTCGCTGCCTGCATCGCCGGTATCAACCCAGCAAAAAGACCTGCAACAACCAAAATCACAGTAGCTGTAACAACGGTCGACAAGTCTACTGACGGATTGGTGAATGCGGGCGATTGCATACTAGGACCAACAACTGCCAAAATACCGGTCGCAAACAACAAACCTATAAACCCTGATAGCGCCGTAATAAAAACGGATTCCAACAACACCAATTTGATTATTTGGGCCGGTGCTGCGCCCAATGCTTTTCGTATTCCTATTTCTTTGGTTCGCTCTTTAATGATAAAAACCATGATATTACCGATACCGACTATACCTGCTATCAATATCAAAATGCCGACAACAACACCAACGGCCGATAATACACTTGTAAAGCTACTGATATCGGAAAAAGCCTCGGCGTAGTTCCATACCCGTATGGCCGACTGGTCTTCAGGTGAGACTTTATGCCTTCTTTTCAAAATGTTCTCCAAACGATTCGAAAATGCAAGTGCCTTAGTAAGATCATATGATGAACTATAGGTCAACAATATTTGATCTATATGATCCGTATTGCCATAAATACGCTGATACGTGGTTATTGGCGCATAAATTTTACGCTCGGCGTTGTCATCACCTTCATCGGTAAAAATACCAATGACCCGAAAGGGCAGCCCATTGAATTCCACGAATTTTCCTATGGGGTCTTCGTGTTTGAACAGATCTTCACCTACCTTTCTGCCAATTACAGCTACTTTTGCACTTGTGGCGAGGTCGTTCGCATTGATATACCTGCCGTGGGTAACGATCGTCTTCTCAATAACTTGATGACCTGGGTGTACTGCCTCTACCGAATATGTACCCGTCTCACTTTTATAGCGTGCCGAGGTCTGTTTGAAAAATCTAGCACTTATCTCTTCATGATCCTTGCCAAAGCTCTTCTTTATATATTCAATATCATTGTTCTTGAACTGAATTCTACGCTCCGCCTCAAAACCGGCATAGGCTTTTGAGGTGTTGCCAGGACGAATGAAAATCGAATTGGTGGCATCGTCGTTGAACTGGGTATAAAATCCATTTTTCATTCCGTTGACCGATGCCAAT
>JAJRSY010000047.1 GCA_024278565.1 Bacteroidota bacterium | reverse complement strand
CCTGAGCTCTCCTATTTGCATACTGACATCGTAATGTTCTTTTTCGTAACCAAAAGAACCGGCCATGCCACAGCAGCCCGAACTAATAATGGATACGGTATAGTTTTGTGGCAAATTCAAGACATCAAAAGTCACTTTTTGGTTTGATAATGCCTTTTGGTGGCAATGGTTGTGAATTTTTATGGTTTTGGCCTCTTTGGTGAACTGTTCTTTGGTCAATGTGCCACTTTCTATTTCTCGAGATAAGAACTCTTCAATGATAAATGTATTGGCGGCAATCGATTCAATTGTTTTTTTATCATCGGAAAAACGCCTGTACTCATCTCTAAAAGACAATACGGCCGAAGGCTCAAGGCCTATTACTGGGACACCTTCATCTGCAAACACCTTCAATTTAGGAATATTGGCTAGAGCGAGGCTCTTTGCTTGCTTTAAAAAGCCTTTTGATAGAAAAGTTCTTCCGCTTTCGGCATAGAACAACTCGACTTGATACCCCAAACGGGTCAATACTTCTATCGCATCCTTACCTAGCTCTATGTCTAAAAACCGTGTAAATTCATCGATATATAAAATTATTTTTTTATTTATCGTAAAATTATCATTAACAACATATTGAAGATATTTATCGAAATTAAAACTATAAACTTTTGGTAGGCTTCTCTGAGGTGCTACACCTGCTATTTTTTTAATAAATCCGCTCAATGATTTTGAATCATAAACAGCATTGGTCAAGCCTGGCACCTTACTGCCCAATCGGTTCAATAGGGTATTGTAGGCAAAGAGCCTACCTCGCATTGGATACCCGTTCGCTTCTTGGTAATTGTACAGAAATTCAGCTTTTAAGGCCGCAACATCAACATTGCTCGGGCATTCACTGGCACAGGCCTTACAGCTCACACACAGGTCGAACACTTCTTTAAGTTCTTTCTGATCGAATCTGTTCTTTTTATCTGAAGCGGTCAGAAACTCACGCAGGGCATTGGCTCTGCCCCTAGTGGTGTCCTTTTCGTTTTTTGTGGCGTGGTAACTGGGGCACATTCCACCCGACATCAGGTGTGATTTTCGACAATCACCGCTTCCATTGCATTTTTCGACTGCTTTTAGAATTCCCTCACTATCCGAAAAATCAAACAAGGTATTGATTTGGGGTTCTTTTCGGTCGATTTCATAGCGAAGGGACTCATCCATTGGGTAAGCATCCACTATTTTTCCGGGATTAAAGATATTATCTGGGTCAAAATACGATTTGATACGCCTCAGCAGTTCGTAATTCTTTTCCCCAATCATAAGAGGGATGAATTCAGCCCGAACAATACCATCACCATGCTCTCCACTAAATGAACCTCTGTATTTTTTGGTCAGTTTGGCGACATCGGTCGTTATCGCCCTAAAAAGAGCAACATCTTCTCCTTTCTTAAGATTGAGGATTGGGCGCAAATGCAATTCGCCCGCTCCTGCATGTGCATAGTATACTGCTTCTTGATTATAGCCTTTCATGATTTGGCTGAACTCAACAATAAAATCCTTCAAGTCTTCCAAGGCCACCGCCGTATCTTCTATACAAGCTACTGCCTTGCGGTCACCCACCATATTCCCCAGCAGCCCCAAGCCTGCTTTTCTCAAGGCCAAGGCCTTGTTTATGTCCTTTCCCTTTATTATCGGGTTCGCATAACTGAGTCCAGATTTGGTGATTGTACTTTGCAGTTCAGATAATTGTTGGGCCAAGTCGGCTTCGGTATCTGACTTCACCTCCAACATCAACAAGACCGCCGGATCCCCTTCGACAAAAAATCGGTTTTTCAGTTGCTCTCGATTGCTCTTGGTACAATCGAGAATGACCTTATCCATCATTTCACAGGTATACAAATTGTGCTGCATGGTTGGGGCTACATCGCTCAGGCAGTCTTCAAGTGTCTTGTAATGGGTAATCACCATCGCCGATAGTTTTGGTGGAATTTTATCCAATTGAATGGTGATCTCAGTTGTAAATGCGAGTGTTCCCTCGCTTCCGCTCAATAATTTACACAGGTTGATATCATCTTGAAAATCTCCGTACATATTACTGTTGAGTAATTCATCAACGGCGTAACCGGTATTTCTTCTGTGGATGCTCTCTTTAGGAAATTCTGTTTTTATTTCTAATTGTATTTCTTTATCTGAGAGCTCTTTATCTATGTTTCTATAAATTGATGCTTCAATTGAATTTCCATGCTTTTTATGCTCATACTCTTTTGCGGAAAGAGCTTTGAACCCTACCTCACTACCATCTGAAAGTATCGCCTTGAGGGAAACTACCTTATCACGGGTCACCCCATATTGAATCGATGTGGTACCCGATGAATTATTACCGACCATACCCCCGATCATACAGCGGTTAGAGGTTGAGGTATTGGGACCGAAAAACAGTCCGAACGGCTCTAGGTATTGGTTCAGTTCGTCACGAATAACCCCTGGCTGTACGGTTATTTGATTTTTATTTTCGTCAAAAGCGATGATTTCAGTAAAATGCTTAGAAACATCAACCACAATACCATCACCAACACATTGTCCTGCCAAGGAAGTACCAGCGGCTCTAGGAATCAATCCTACTTTATTGGTTGAAGCAAAACGCACCAATTTTTTAATATCGTCACTATTTTTGGGAAAGGCTACCGCAAGCGGAGTTTTTCGATATACCGAGGCATCTGTGGCGTACAGTGTTTTGGTAAGCAAATCAACTTTAAACTCCCCTTCGAGAGATGTTTTTAGTTCGTTTAGCAAATTATTATCCAAGTTGAAACAATTTTTGGTCGGCAAATCAAGTTTTCATTGCGAGGGCAAAGATATACAATCGCCCATTTATTTATAGTAATACAAACTAAAGAACTTATGAAAACAGTTAAACTAATAGCTTTCACCATGCTCATGGCCCTTGCTACAACAGTACAAGGCCAAGAAATCTCAAACCATGCACTTGGACTAAGGTTAGGCGATAGTGACGGCTTTGGGGCAGAGATTTCATATCAAAAGGCAATCGGGCGCTACGGCCGTATAGAATTGGATCTTGGGTACCGCGACAGTCGTCAATTTGATGCTGTCAAACTAACCGCCCTTTATCAAACAGTATATTCAATTGATGGTATTTTTAACTGGTACTATGGTTTTGGCGGTGGTGCTGGCAGTGCAAGTTTCGAGCCCATACCCAGCCCCAACAACCCAAATATAGCCCAAGAACTTGATGGAGGCCTCTTCGTTTTTGTCGCAGGCGATATTGGTGTTGAATGCAATTTTGATATGCCCTTGGTGATTTCTTTGGATATACGACCTGAAATTGGAGTGTTGGGATATAAGAATTTCGACAATAAGTTCGATTTCGATGTAGCCCTCGGCATCCGCTATCAGTTTTAGGGTCTATTTCTTCATTGTACAAAAAGCCCTTGATAAACAAATGTTAAGGGCTTTTTTTATTCTCTCTATATATACCTACATTTGCTGAAGAAAAAAATAGAACAATGAAGAGAATTATTTTATCCTTATCCATAGTCTTTACTATAATCGCTTGTAATCAAAAGCCAGAAGGCTACACCATCACCGGTAACCTGACCGGGGAGTTAGAAAACGGCACCCAGGTTTTTCTTAGAAAACAGGGCGAAAACAGACAACCCATCGATGTCGATACCGCAACCATAGAAAACGGGGAATTTGTTTTTACCGGTGAGGCCGGCGTACCTGAACTTCACTATGTTTTTGTGGATAAACTACAAGGCTATACTGCCGTTGTACTTGAGAACGGTGAAATAGAACTAAACGCTCAAAAAGACAGTTTAGGTCTTGCCAAGGTGAAAGGCACCCCGCAGAACGATATTTTTGCCGATTATATTATTAAATCACAGGCTATTTCAAAAAGAGCTATGTCAATTCAACAAGATTTGCAAAAAGCCAATGAAAACAAAGATGAAGCAACCATCACTTCATTGGGCGATGAAATGAAGGATTTACAAGAAGAGTACGAGAATTTTGAACTGGGTTATATCAAAGAAAACCCAAACGCCTTGATTTCAGTACTTCTCTTAGACAAAGCGATTGCGTCTAGATTGGTTCCCGCTGATGAAATACAGGCATTGTATGATGCCATTACCCCAGAAATGAAAGAAACGGGTATTGCCAAGAAAATATCGGGGCAATTAGAGGGCTTGAAAGAAAAGGCAGAAAAATCAAAAAGTACTGAAGTTGGGGCACAAGCCCCTGAATTCAAGGCGCCAGGGGTCAATGGCGAACAATTGGCCTTAAAGGATATGATGGGTAAAATCACCCTTGTAGACTTTTGGGCGGCATGGTGCAGACCTTGCCGTGCTGAAAACCCCAATGTGGTAGCGGTATACAAGAAATATCATGACAAGGGGCTGAACATTATAGGTGTTTCTTTGGATAAAAAAGCAGAGGACTGGAAAAAGGCGATTAAAGATGACGGCCTGACCTGGAACCACGTTTCACATGTTCAATATTTCAACGATCCCATTGCCAAATTGTATAATGTTGATGCTATACCAGCGGCATTTCTTTTGGACGAAAACGGAATCATCGTTGCTAAAAACTTAAGAGGGGCTGAATTAGAGAAGAAGGTAGCTGAACTTTTGAATTGATTTCCACATTGCCAAACTTCATAAGCTTACTTTAAAAAGAAAAAGCCCAGATGAACTGTCATCTGGGCTTTTTCTTTTTTTTAGTTTTGTACAGGTCGACTAGAATTTGTTTTGAACATCTTCAAAATCGCCTTCGACAACAGCAGATGCTGATTTTACAACTCGTCCGAATATGTTGACCACAGAGCTGTTACCAACAAAGTCAATAGTCGCACCATCTTCCAATACCAAATCACCGTAAATAGTCAGGTTTCCTTCCACTCTGAAAGTAGCTCCTTGACCAACAGTTATTTTTCTTCTTTTATGGTTTCTACCAACTACCAAGGTACCGTTCATTTCAAACAGGGCATTGGTATAGATATCAACAGAATTTCTAGAGGTCCAAGAACCGCATAGCAATAACCCACCGTTCACTTTAATTGTATTGAATCTTTTCGAACCTCTATAGGCAAACGTCTCGCCTTCATTCACGATCAAACGGGCACTACCTGAATAAGCAGGACTAGTTGCGCATTGCGCCGCCAAATTTTCATCGGGCCTGTTCAATTTAATGATCTGTAGACCATTGCTGCCAGCAGCGGCAAAAATATAATCTCCTTTTGAGGCTACATAGTTTATTGAAGATTCGAGCTCAATGATACCGACCAGATCGGCATTGTTTCCATTATCCTCCGACAGGCAAAGTCCGGCCCCACCATTTGCCATAAGAATGACGTTGTCATTTGTTGCCACCGCATTGGTCACAACATCTTGGTCTGCCACCCCAGTGTTAGGATTTGTAAAAATAGGAATGTACTCCAATAAAGCACCGGAGGCGTCGTATACCCCAGCACCTTTCGAGCCTTCAGATACTATAATATTATCACCGACAAAATCAAGCGTACGTTTGGTATTGACTCCAAAATCAGAATCAATTGCAATAGCACCAGTAACATCAAAATTTTGATTCAATAGCTTCACTCCACTACTTGCATCAAGCACAGCAATTTTATCACCATTAACAGCTACTGAACGTAAATCATCAAACGAAACCTCGTTTTCCAAAGCAACCGTGCTTTTATTATATGATACCAAGTATCCGTTTCTACCACTCGTAACCAACACCTTATTATCTGAGATAACAATATCGGTCGCATTATACCCTTCTTGAAAACCGTAGGCAATAGAACTGATATCAAGCCTTCCACCGGAAACGGGAATTTTGGCCACAAATGAATTCGAGGTTGCCCGTACCGAAGTTTCTGAATCAACGCCACCAACTGCATATACATAACCATTTTCATATTTTATGGAGTTGACATCGGCATTTAGGTAAAACAGTCTGGATGTAACCCTCGGTCTGTTCGGGTTGCTTACATTAATGATGTCAATCGCACCTGCATAACCATCTTCAACGGTATTGTAGGCCACATAGGCATAATCACCCACAACATCTACATGCGAGGCCGTTAGTGGGGCATAACCCGAACGTGTTGGTGGGTTGATCTGTGCTATCAAGGTCAATGGGTAATCACCGGCTTGTTCCTCTGCTGAATTTTTTGAAGACTTGCCAGATGCATTGTTCTCGTCGAAGATATCAAGCACACCGGCCTTGTCATAGTTGACACTGCTGAGCAACTTCGCTTCGCTGTCTTCAAGTACAATATCGTCTTGAAGCTTGTCTTGGTACACTGTAGTTTCATCACTACATGACACGGCAAATGCCGTAGCTAAAAATAATAGGGAGACTTTTTTCATTATAAGTAGGTTTATTACAATTAGATTTGGGTTCTAACGTAACGATAAATATAGGCGAAGTGTATGAGCCCCATCATTCTTTTCGATGAACTGCACAGAAACATGTGCAATAGAACAACTATCACTATTCTGGGTTAGGTTATTAACTGACCTTACGCAAAAATAATGCATGAATTTGTAAAAAAGAGATATGGCTGTTGATAACTTGAAAGAGCTTTATATGGACTATTTAATTAGTTCAACCCAATTAACAACCTGCACAGGGCTGTCAAGGGTTTTAGATG
>JAJRSY010000046.1 GCA_024278565.1 Bacteroidota bacterium | reverse complement strand
CGATAATTGATCTACATGCCTTCGGAGGGAATTGATATGGTCTTTAAGGAAACCCGCCTGTTGTTCATTATCGTCCGTATTGACAAAACGCTCATAGTCGGTCAGTGAGACCTTTGAATCAACGATCATCTTCTTGCCATCGGGAAGGTGTATGATCACATCGGGAAGCACCCGTGTACCGTCTTCCAGCGTAAAACTCTGTTGCACCGAGTATTCACGGTCCTTTTCAAGTCCTGATTTCTCAAGCACCCGTTCCAATACCAGTTCGCCCCAGTTGCCCTGCATTTTACTATCGCCTTTAAGTGCTTTGGTAAGGTTCTCGGCCTCTTCGGTGATTTTTAGATTTTGGCTCTGAAGGTTCAGCAATTGTTCTTTTAAGGCCGCATGAATACTGATGTTCTCTTTTTGGCTTTCCTCTACCTTTTTCTCGAACAATTGTATTTTTTCGTTGAGGGGGGTAAGAATATCCTTTATGTTCTTCTCGTTGCGCTCGGTGAATTTCAGGCTTTTTTCTTCCAGTATTTTATTGGCCAGGTTTTCGAACTCTTTGGTGAATTTTTCCTGGAGTTTTTCTACCTCTTCTTTTTGCTCGGTGTTTTTCAGATGAAGGTTTTCCATATCCGCTTGGTAGCGTACGATCTGATTTCCCAGCTTTTCCTTTTCAAGTTGGAGGTTTACTTTGTGCTCTTCGGCATCGCCTAGCCTATTTTCAAGTGAAGAAGCGCGGTTTCGCAATTGCTGTTCTCTTTCTTCAAGTGCGCTTTGACGAGATTTGGTCTTTAGATTTTGAATGTAGTTGCCCAGAAAGAAACCTGCTGCCAGGCAAATCAATCCAATAAATAGGTATATTATGTAAACGTTCATTCGTGTTCTGGGTCTTTGTGGTAAATATACGGATTTGACTTTAAAAATATATGGAACAAAAACTTGGGGTGCACGACAAATTTCCCTAAATCGAACAGATCTGGACAGTTTCGCTTTGGTGCCGTCTCCACCCCTGCCTGTCCGGCAGGCAGGCTGACTCTCCCTGGAAGGGAGGGGGCGTTTCTAGACACCTATGAATTTCCAGCTTTTTGCAGGATCTGCCCCCCTCCCTCTGGAGGGGTCGGGGGGAGGACAATCCGGTAAAAAGGTATTCTATTGAACAGAAAAGGGAAATTTATCGTATAAAACCTGCCTACTGCCCTTTGCTAATTCTAAACGAAGCCGTAGCAGCGTCGAACTCAATCGTATCGGCAGGAAATAATTTTTCAAACCTCTTTTGTGCAATTAGTTCGGTGGGCCGTTCGAAAGGGTTTTCACCATTGTCCAATATCAAGATTTTATCACAAAGCTGAATGGCCATTTCGATTTCATGGCTGGTGAACAATATGGTCTTGTTTGTTTGCCGCACAATCTTTTTCAGCAATTTTAGAATCTGTACTTTGTGGTATAGGTCCAAATGCGTGGTGGGTTCGTCAAGCAAAATGATGGCGGTATCCTGTGCCAGGGCACGTGCGATCATCACCCGTTGCAACTGTCCGTCACTGAGTTCATGGCATTTTTTGTGCTGCAGATCCCCTAAGGCCATCAGCTGAACGGACTCTTTTATTTTAGATTGGTCTGCGTCAGATAAAGTACCGATCCAATTGGTATAGGGTTGTCTTCCCAAAGAAATCAATTCGAGAACGGTCATGTTTTTTGAAGCGATCGGCTCTGTCAATACCACACTGATTTGAGCGGCCAATTCACGAGGACCATAAGAATTCAGTGGTTTTCCGTTTATAATAATTTCTCCCGAAAGCTTGGGTTGTACCTTGCCCAAGGTACGTAGCAAGGTTGATTTGCCGATACCGTTTATGCCGACAATGGCCGCCAGTTCACCTGACGATAATGAAAAATCAATATTTTTTGCAATCACCAACGATTTGTAGCCGATAAATAGGTTGCTTGTTTTGAGCGTGGTATTTTCTTGTTTGATGCTGATGGCTTATTTTTCAGTAAAGGTAAGAAGTTATAGATTATTTGAAGATTGGTCGTGTTTTTTAGTTTTGTCATGTCGATGTTGGGTGACTGATCGTAGCCTAGATCAAAACACCATCTTCTGTTTACGAACCAACAACCAAATAACCACGGGTGCCCCTAAAATACTGGTAATTGCGTTAATGGGCAACACGCTTGCCGAGTTGGGCAATTGGGCCACGGTGTCACAGAGCAGCATTATAATGGCACCATATACCAAAACGGCCGGCACTAAAATTTTATGGTCGGTGGTGTTGAAAATTTGACGGGTCAAATGGGGTACGGCAAGACCAATAAATGCGATCGGACCTGCAAAGGCGGTAACCCCGCCCGCTAACAACCCCATGGCAATGATAATGATGTAGCGTGATTTTTTTAGGTCCACCCCTAAACTGCGTGCATAATTCTCACCCAATAATAAGGCGTTCAAGGTCTTTATTGAAGCGATGCCCAATAGGGTTCCGATCAAAATGATTCCCGTCAATAACGATAACTGCGACCAAGACAGATTGCCGAGGCTGCCAAAAGACCAGTAGACGTACTGTTGCAATTTTTCGGCATTGGTGAAGTACGAGAGCACACTTACCACGGCCGCCGTGATGCTTCCGAACATCAAGCCTATTATCAAGAGGGCCATTGTGTCCTTTACTTTTGAGGCAACGGTCATTACGGCCAATAACACCAAAAAACTCCCCAAACTAGAAGCTATTGCCAGTGTAATATTGGTAACAAACCCGAATGCCAATACGCCTGAAAAGAGCGAGGACCCCATGATCAATAGAGCCGCCCCCAAACTTGCCCCCGAGCTGATGCCCAAAACAAAAGGACCTGCTAAGGGGTTACGAAAAAGGGTCTGCATCAAGAGTCCGCTCAATGCAAGTCCGCTACCTACCAGTAGGGCGGTAAAGGCTTTGGGTATTCGGTAGTTCCATATAATATACGCCCATGGTTCATTTTGCACGTTGCCGTAAAAAACAGCGTTCAAGGTGTCTTTAAAGGGAATAGAGACCGAGCCCAAACTAATGTTGAACACAAAACAAACGACCAATACAAGCAGTAGCAGTAAAAACGGGATTCGATATTTCAGTGGTTTATCCAAATTTATTCCAAGGGTTTGAAAAAGAACGGTCGGTGTTCGGGCAATAGTTCAGGGTGTAAAATGGAAATCAGGTCTTTCAGCACCAGATCGGGCCTTTGCGGAGCCAGTTCATAATATAGCAGTCCACCTGTTGCTCCTTTGGTGGCTGCAAAGGTAAACACCTGCTTCTTTTTAAAAGCATTGAACTGTTTGTAATGCGGGCTGTCTTTTGACATGTCTGTATAGCTGGTGAACTGTGCGGGGCCGATCCAGAATTGGGCATCCTGTGCGGTTTCTAAAACGCTTTCCCAACTCAAAGAAATGCTACCCGTCTCTGGGGTGTCCTTCCATAGGTAGTTGGCATTGGCATCTTCTAAAAACTGGGCTGCCCAACTGTTACCACCGGGTAGGTACCAAACATCTTTATACAGGGCACCTTCAAGTACTGTGGGGGATTGTTTTGCGGTTTTCGCCAATGATCGGGCCTCATTATATGAGTGCTCTATTTTTTCGAAAATACGGTCGGCCATTGCTTCTCGTTCAAAGAAAGGGGCGAAAAATTTAATCCATTCGGCTTTTCCCAAAGGGGTTTCCTCGGCCCAATCACCATTGTACACCACAGCAATGTTCGAACGTTGCAAGGTTTCATAGGCCTTGTTCTGGCCATCCACGGCAAAACCAATCACCACCCCGGGGTTCAGTGCTATAACCATTTCGGTGTTTATCGATTCGTTGCTGCCCAGTTCTTTGACAAGACCGGCATCAATGCGTTTTCTTGTTTTTTCTGAGGAAATATAATCGGTCTCGGAAAAACCAACCAGTTTATCTTCGACCCCCAAAGCTTCCAAAGCGGGAATATGGGTGGTAGAGGTAAGCACCATACGTTCAACGGGCACGGTCACTATGGCATCGTATTCATCGTTGTTCAGGGTGATCGATGCCAATAGATTTTTGGGCACCAGAGCATAGGTAAAACCCGATTGCGCATTGGGCCAAGGTGATAAGACTTTGATGATCGTAAGCCCGTTACTTGTTTTTTCAAGGGTAAACCCCTTGGCATGGGCAAGGACCTCACCCGGCACTTGGGCAATCGGCAAGGTTTCTTTTACTCGTTCTTTACATGAAAGAAGGCAGATGATAATACTGACAAAAAAAATGTTCCTCATAACTGTTTTTAGAGAATCAGGGTTTGTGGTGCAAGGTAACAAAAGTCATCGTAAACGTCTTCGCGAGCGAAGCGAAGCGATCTCTAGCTCAGGAACACAGAAAAACGTAAAGCGAAAAGCGGAATGCGATAGGGCAATTGGTCGGACTTTAACCGATAGTCGTTTAATACCTTTTATTATCGGGTTCATTTGGTCGGTCATCAAGTTCAACAAAAAAATAAGCTGTTTATAGCTTTTACTTCATGACAATACTATATTTTTGACCCGTATTTTGGTTTTCATCTCTCAAAGGAGATGGAATTAAAAGGGAATCCAGTGACTTCATTACTATTTATGGACATTCTGGAACTGTTCCCGCAACTGTAAGCATGTGCCGAAGCTGTTTCGGTACCTTGTTCAATAAACGAACGAGTCGTTGTACATTACAATACCACTGCAAGCACTGAATTTTTAGGTGACTGTGGGAAGGTTGTAAAGCGAATTGCAAGTCAGGAGACCTGCCAGGATCATGAACTGGTTTAAACGGACTTTCGGGTAAAAGGTCTTATGAATATGTTACACAAGCGAACATCATTATTTACAGTATTGCTTCCGTTCGCACTAGTTGCCTACGCCCAAAACGACAGTACCATCGTTTTGCAAGAGGTGGTGCTCAGTGATGTCAAACTGTACCGGTTTTCCAACGGAATAAAAACAAGGGCACTTTCAGATTCTACCATAGCAAAAAATAATTTTTCACTTACCGATATACTTCGCTACAATTCCACCATTTATTTTAAGGAGAACGGATACGGTATGGTATCATCACCCTCTTTTCGTGGCACCAACGCACGTCATACCGCAGTAATATGGAATGGGGTCAATATCAATTCACAATTGAACGGGCAGACCGATTTCAATACCATAACAGCTCATAATTATGATAATATCATCATACGAAGTGGGGGCGGAAGCACACAGTACGGTAGTGGTGCGGTAGGTGGAAGCATTCATCTGAACAACACCTTCCGTTTTGAAGAGCATTTACAAAACAAGCTGCGATTGGGGTACGGTAGTTTTAATACCACTAATGCCAGTTACAAGATAGCATACGGAACAGAAAAATTCTCATGGGGCTTTAATGCCGATTATACAAGCTCAGACAACGATTACAACTATTTGGGAACCGATCAACGAAATGAAAACGGAGCCTTTAAGAATATTGGTCTAAATACCAATTTGGGGTATTTTATTTCAGACAATAACCTGATCAAGTTTTACCACAATACTTTTATAGGTAACCGGAATTTCTCGGGCACGCTGACCGCCCCATCAAATGATAATTACAGAAACCTGGACTCACGCTCCTTATTGGAATGGGTCAGCTTCAAGGGCAAAAGGGTATCCCGTTTGAAGGTTGCGCATTTGTATGAGCGCTACCGCTACTTTGCCAATAAAGAGACCAACGACTTCAGTTTTGGAAAATCAAAGACAGGCGTATTGAACTATGATCATAAATACAATTTGGGCAAGATTACCGTAAACGGCATTTTTGATCTTAACTTGATAAAGGCCGAAGGAAGTTCGATCGAGAAGGCAAACAGAAACCAAGCTGCGTTACTGTTCTTATTATCACATGAAATCAATAAAAAATTGACTTACGGGCTCAATCTACGCAAAGATTGGGTCGATGATTATGAGAGGCCCTTTGTTTTTTCGCTCGATGGCAAGTATATATTGACGGATGGTTACACTATAAACCTGAACGCTTCAAAGAATTATAGGATCCCCACTTTCAATGACCTGTACTGGACAGGGGCAGGGGCGAGCGGAAACAAAAATATCGTGCCCGAAAGCTCATATCAGATCGAAATGGGAAACACCTTTGAGAAAAAAGGGTATCGGTTGAATTTAACGGGCTACTATATCGCTTCCGATGACTTGATCCAATGGCGGCCAAATGAAGGGGGGGTCTGGTCTCCCATCAATATCAAAGAAGTGACCCAATACGGTTTAGAGGTCGATGCCGATATTGAGGTGAACATGGGCTTTCATAAAATACTTTTGAAAAACCAATATGCCTATACCAGATCGATAGATAATGAAAGTCAAAAACAACTTATTTATGTTCCCGAACATACGTTTACGGGCAGTTTTGCCTATTGCTACGGCAAATGGAGCCTGTACTACCAACTGCTGTACAATGGATCGGTATTTACCACCACCGATAATACCGATTCACTATCGGCCTATTGGGTTTCGAACATCGGAATCGAACGAACAATTTTAAAAAAATCAAAACTGAACACTACCCTGACAATAAGGGTCAATAACCTGTTCAATGAAAATTATCAAAACGTGGCATTCAGACCAATGCCCGGTATTAATTCACAAGTACAGATTAATCTTAAATTTTAAAACAAATGAAAATTAAAAATTTGGTATGGGCCGCGGCCCTTGGTTTATTCATCACTTCATGTGATAACGATGACAATGCGGTACAAGTAATCCCATTGGGAGACTATGAAAAGGGTATTTTGGTATCAAATGAGGGGCCTTTTAACAACGGTACGGGCACGGTCACCTATATTTCAGAAGATCTGGCGACAACCGAGGATGCTATTTACAATAAAGTCAATGATGCCGATTTGGGCAATATTGTACAATCGATCGGGTTTTATGAAGATGAAGCCTATATCATCGCCAACGTTTCGAATACCATAACCGTGGTCAACCGCAACACCTTCGAAAAAACCACCACCATTACAGAAGGCCTTAGCAACCCAAGGTATTTTGTGACGGTCAATGGCAAGGGCTATGTGACCAATTGGGGCGATACCGCTGATGAAACCGATGATTACATTGCGGTGATCAATTTAGAGACCCATGCGGTAGAAAGTAATATACCCGTGGTTTTGGGGCCAGAAAAAATACTTTCGAAGAATGGGGTTGTTTATGTCGCACACCAAGGGGCTCATGGGCAGAACAACAAGGTTTCGGTCATCGATACCTCGAACAATTCGGTAACAACGACCATTACGGTAGGTGATGTGCCCAATTCAATGCAATTTGACAGTTCGGGTAACCTTTGGGTCTTGTGCGCGGGAAAACCCTCTTTTAGTGGTGAGGAGACCGCCGGGTCAATTTTGAAAATAAACACAACTACCCATGAGGTCGAATCGACTTTAGATTTTGAAACCACAGCACACCCTGGTAATTTGGGTATTGATAACAATACGCTGTACTACTATTTAGGCGGAGCTGTTTTTAGCATGTCAACAACAGTCGATTCGTTGCCTAGCGATAGTGAATTTGAAGGACTAAGTTTTTATTCAATGACCGTACACGAAGGAAAACTGTACGGTACCGATGCCAAAGATTTTGCCAGTAAGGGTACATTGTCAATTTATGACCTAGCTTCTAAAGAAGAATTGAAAACCCTTGATGTGGGTAT
>JAJRSY010000045.1 GCA_024278565.1 Bacteroidota bacterium | reverse complement strand
TAAACTGTACGGCACTATTGTCTAAACGGGGGTTGTAGAATAACTGCATGGTTTGTGTTGGTTTTTTGTTGTGATGGTTTCTCGTTTATTTGTAGGTTCCATAATCAATAACCTAGTATCTATCTATTGTTCACTGTTCACTGTTTTTCGTTTATTTGTAGGTTCCATAATCAATAACCTAGTGTCTATCTATTGTTCACTGATAACTGTTCACTGATAACTGTACGACCAATCTACTGTCCAATGGCATATCTGGCTTTGGCTGTAATGCTCTGATTTGAAAAATCTCTTTCCCTATACTTTAAGTGGCCAACTATGCCGATCATAGCCGCATTGTCGGTACAATAATCAAATATAGGCATATAGGTGGTCCAACCAGAAGCTAGTTCAGCTTTTTTTAGTGCCTTTCGAATACCCGAGTTTGCCGATACGCCACCACCAATGGCGATTTGGGCAACCCCTGTTTGTTTCACTGCTTTATTCAATTTATCCATCAAAATATTGATGATCGTATATTGAATAGATGCACAGATATCGTTTAGGTTCTTGTTGATGAAATCACCGTCTTTTTTTGTTTCCCTTTGGATAAAATAGAGAATACTTGTTTTTAGTCCGCTGAAACTAAAGTTCAGGCCGTCAACCTTGGGTTTCGGAAAAGGGAAGGCTTTCGAATTGCCAATTTGTGCATATTTATCGATCAGAGGTCCTCCAGGGTAGGGTAGTCCCAGTATTTTAGCACTTTTATCAAAGGCTTCCCCAACAGCGTCGTCTAAAGATTCACCAAGTATTTCCATATCAAAATAAGCCCTTACGAGCACAATCTGCGTATGGCCACCACTAATGGTCAAAGCCAAGAAAGGAAATTTTGGAGGTGCCATACGTTCTTCTTCAATAAAATGCGCAAGAATGTGTGCCTGCATATGGTTTACCTCTATTATCGGAATGTCAAGACCCATTGCCAATGATTTTGCGAAAGAAGTACCGACCAATAACGAACCCATGAGTCCGGGTCCTCGTGTAAAAGCTATTGCCGATAACTGTTTTTTATCGATATTTGCTTTCGATAATGCTCGGTGCACTACGGGTACAATATTTTGCTGGTGTGCCCTTGAGGCAAGTTCGGGAACAACACCCCCATATTCCTCATGAATTTTCTGAGTTGCCACTACGTTGCTCAGTACTTTTTTATTGTGGAGAACGGCAGCAGAGGTGTCGTCGCAAGACGATTCTATGGCGAGAATATAAATAGTTTCTTTTTCCATGAGGTTTGGAATAAATATTGGAGTACAAAGATATTCAACTTTATGTTTGCAACCGGGTTCCGAAGCATCAGAATCGGCTTTTGTGCCCTAATGAAGGTTTTTTTCTATGGCATAATTAAAATTACGGTATATAAAAAAGAAAAAACCTGCCTGTCCGGCAGGCAAGTTAGGGTGCAAAACCAGCCAGCCAGATGGCAGGTGTGAATTTCGCAGGTAAAAGATAAAGTTGAATATCTTTGTCAAAGAAGATAAAACATAAAAGTCCTATCAAAAAACTAAAAAAAATACTGGTTCGAACCTTGTTGGTGTTTTTGCTGATCAGTGTTTTGGGCACTATTGTTTTTTCGCTTCCAGCAGTACAGACACGTTTCGCTCAGTACGCTACAAATTCAATCAATGAGAAATTTGGCACTCATATTAATATTGATAAATTAAGGGTTTCCCTCATTACATGGGATACCTCGGTCAAAGGGGTCTATATTCAAGACTATAGAAAAGACACGCTTTTTTATGTAAACACGCTGACCACATCAATAGTAAGTATACGTAACCTCCTGATTGGCGAAAAGTTGGAATTTGACGATATAGCCATAGATGACCTCAATTTTAAATTAAAGACCTATAAAGACACAACTATAACGAACCTAGAGGTTTTTATAGATAAGTTAGATGATGGTAAACTGAGAAAAAAGGGTACGCCGCCTTTCTTTTTTTTCTCATCCAATGTAGTGATTGTCAATAGTAATTTTAAACTTATTGACGAAAATCGCGAGGGCATCGAAATGTTGAACTTTAAAAACCTGAACATTTCGGCCAATGATTTTCAGATTTTAGGACCTGAGGTAATTGCCGATATCAAGGCCATGTCATTTGATAGCAAGCGAGGAATACAGGTAGAGAAACTAGCAACAGAATTCAAATACTCTAAGAAGCAAATGCGCTTTGATTCACTACATATAAAAACCCCCAGATCTGAGCTCAAAGGCAGACTTGTTTTTGATTATGAACGAAAAGATTTTATTGATTTCATGAACAAGGTGAATATAGAGGCCGATTTTACCGACTCAGAAATTGCCTTTGATGAGATAAATTTATTGTACGATCAGTTCGGAAAGGGTAAAAAAGTGATTTTTTCGACTAGACTTAATGGGGTGCTCAACGATTTAAATGTAGAGAAATTATTCGTTCAATCTGAAAACACGGGTATTCGCGGTGATTTTAATTTTAAAAATCTTTTTAATAGAAGAGAGCTGTTTGTCATGGATGCCCAAATGAAGAATGTTACTACCAGTTATTATGAGTTGCGTTCCCTCTTGCCAAATTTTTTAGGAAAACTTCCTTCATCCGTTAAAAAACTAGGTCGGTTTACTGTACGTGGCAATGCCCTGGTGACAGAAAATTCAATTATTGCAAAAGTAAATATTAATACCCGTATTGGCAGTAGCTATGTAGATCTAGAATTGACCGATATCAATAATATGGACAATGCCAGTTATAGTGGTTTTGTATCATTGATAGATTTTGACCTTGGTGGTTTTGTAGAGCGTGAAAGCCTAGGAAAAACTACTTTAGACTTTAATGTGGAGGGCAAGGGGTTTGTGAAAGAAAATTTGAATACCGAGGTCATCGGGCAGATTTATTCAATGTATTTCAATGGGTACAACTATCAAAACATTAATGTTTCCGGTATTTTGAAAGAACAATTATTCGACGGTTCATTGGTGAGCAAAGATGAAAATCTAAAGTTCGATTTTAAGGGATTGGCAGATTTTGGAGCAGCCCAAAACAACTTTAACTTCATTGCCTCGGTAGATTATGCAGATCTTAAAAAACTGAACTTTAGTAATGATAGTGTATCAATTTTCACGGGTAAGGTAAAGATGGATGTTACTGGAAATACCTTGGACAATATTGTTGGAGATATCAAATTCACAAAGACCAGTTTTCAGAACAAGAGCGACACATTTTATTTTGAAGATTTCAAAGTTTCCTCAAGTTTCGAGAACGATTCGATCAGAACTATCGAAATAAATTCCACCGATATAATAACAGGGTACTTAAAAGGTAATTTCAAAGTAAGGGAATTGGGTAAGTTGGTACAAAATTCTTTGGGTACGGTGTACACCAATTATCGCCCTTTTAATATTTCGGGCGGCCAGACCTTGGCATTTAATTTCAAGATTTACAACAAGATCGTTGATGTCTTTTTTCCTGAAGTCACCTTCGATCCAAATACATTTATAAAAGGAAATATAGTTGCCGATGAAGGTGATTTTAAACTGAATTTCAAGTCGCCGAGTATATCGGCATTTGGCAATTCGGCAGATAAAATAGAAATCAAGGTCGATAATAAAAACCCGTTGTTCAATACTTATATTTCTGTTGGGGATCTCTCGACCGCCTATTACGATGTAAAAGATTTCAATCTAATCAATACCACGCTAAATGACACCTTATTTTTTAGGTCGGAATTCCAAGGCGGAAGCGAATTTAATGACAGCTATAACCTGAATTTCTACCATACCTTCAACAAAGCGAATAAATCGGTGATTGGTTTAAAAACCTCAGACATCAGCTTTAAAGGCAACAAATGGGTCTTGAACAAAGAGGGCAATAATAAGAACAAGGTAATAATCAATAGAACCCTTGATAGTATTACCATTCAAGAAATTGTAATGAACAACGGTGATCAAGAGCAGATTAAGCTTAGGGGGCAATTGGCCGATTCTACCTTCAAAGACCTGCAACTGCAGTTTAAAATTGTTTCCTTAGATAAGATCACCCCGGTTCTTGATAGCCTTAGGTTAACAGGCGAGGTCAATGGTACCTTGAACATTCTCCAAAAAGATGACATATACCTTCCTTCCTCAAATTTGGGAGTTGATGATTTTTCGATAAATGGTATCAGGCTCGGTGACTTGACAATGGGTATTGTGGGTAATAGGGATTTGACCGATTTTGTGGTAAACTCACAAATCACCGATAACGGTATCGAAAAATTGGGGGTAGTGGGTAATATTTCCAATAAGGGAGAAATGCCCCAAGCACATTTAATGGCGAATTTTAGAGATTTTGACTTAGAACCTTTCAGTCCCCTTGGTGAGGGAGTGATAGAAAATATTCGAGGTGATTTAAACGGAAACGTTCGTATTGATGGCGATATAAACAACCCTGATATCAACGGGCTGTTGACTTTAGACAATGCTGGTATTGCCGTGCCCTACCTCAATGTAGACTATGGTTTTGCCCCTAATTCAAGAGTGCGGTTAACAAAGCAGACCTTTGATTTTGAAGAGATAGCCCTGACCGATGTAGCTAAAAATACCAAGGCCACCCTTGATGGCACCATAAGCCATGCTTTTTTTAAGAATTGGGTGCTAGACCTAAATGTAGATACGAACAACGATCGATTGCTGATATTGAATACTGACTTTGATGAAGAACAGCTTTACTACGGCACGGGTTACTTAAATGGTACTGGAAGAATTTTTGGCCCTACAAAAGCATTGACCATTACTGTTGATGGTAAAACTGCTCGAGGCACCTCGCTTAAGATACCATTGAGTGATGTGGCCTCGGTAGGTGATTATTCGTTCATTAATTTTATAGATAAGAACAGTGTACAAACGATTGACGAGCAAAGGGTATTGGATGATTTTCATGGCTTGGAGCTCGAATTTGATTTAGAGGTCACACCAGATGCAGAGGTAGAGATCGTTACCGACTTAAAAACGGGCAGTTCTTTAAAGGGTACTGGTGAGGGCCTTTTGTTATTACGAATAAGTACAAGGGGCAAGTTTCATATGTTTGGTGATTTTGTTGTGGTCACTGGTGAGTACCATTACAAGTTCGGGGGGGTAATTAATAAAACATTCAAGGTAAGACCGGGCGGTACGATCAATTGGAACCAAGAACCTCTTGAGGCTGAACTGAGTATGGAAGCTGTATATTCATTGTACGCCAACCCTGCACCGTTGTTGGATAATTCAAGTTACAGAAGAAGAATACCCACTGATGTGGTCATTAAATTAAGGGGTCAACTTGAGAGCCCGAATATTGATTTCAATATTGATTTTCCAGGTACAAATTCAATTGTGCAATCAGAATTGGAGTATAAGTTGCAAGATCCAACAGTGGAAGAGAGGAATGCGATTTTTTTGCTGGCGCAAGGATCGTTCGTCAACGAGCAGAGCGGCATAAACCAACAGGCCGTTACCGGTAATCTACTGCAATCGGCCTCTGGCCTGCTGAATCAGGTTTTAGGGGGTGATAACGATAAGTTCAATCTAGGGCTGTCTTATGAACAAGGTATTCAAGACCGAAATGCCGAAGTTCAAACTGACAATAGGATAGGGGTAACGGTTTCTACCCAAATCAGTGATCGCGTACTGTTGAACGGTAGGGTAGGGGTTCCTGTTGGTGGTGCGAGTGAGACCATCATTGCCGGAGATTTTGAAATTCAGGTATTGCTGAACGAAGAAGGAACATTGAGTGCCAAGTTCTTTAGTCGTGAAAGTGAGATCCAAGAATATTTGGCAGATCGGCAAGGTTCCACACAGGGGGTCGGTCTATCTTATGAGGTCGATTTTGACAGTTTTAGAGAACTTTTTCGTAAGATATTCAGCAAAGATATCCCGCTAGAGCCACCGATATCGAACCAAAAAAATAATTCTACCATCTTAATGGGCAAAGACAGCCTTTTACAGTTTAGAGCTAAGGCCAAAGAATTAAAATAGTCATTTACAAGCTTCGTATTGAATCTAAAAGGGTTTGAGGGTCGATGCTTGATAAATTAAGAGCTTCAACAGTTCATTTATTAAGATAAGTTTATTAATTTCGTTGGCTTAATTTTTTTAATGGCTTCCAAGATAAAGAAGGTTGGTGTTTTTACGTCAGGGGGTGATGCTCCAGGTATGAATGCGGCAATAAGGGCCGTTGTTCGTTCATGTGCCTATTATAAAATAGACTGCGTGGGCATTTACCGAGGCTATCAAGGAATGGTCGAGGGTGATTTTATTTCTTTGAATGCCCGTAGTGTCAACAATATCATCAACAAGGGGGGCACTATCTTAAAAACTTCAAGATGCCAAGAATTTAGAACCTCTGAGGGCCGTAAAAAAGCATTTGATCATTTAAAAGCAGAAGGTATCGATGCCCTTGTGGTCATAGGCGGAGATGGTAGTTTTACAGGGGGCATGATATTTAGTCAAGAGTTTGATTTTCCTGTAATGGGAATTCCAGGTACCATCGATAATGATATTTTCGGCACCTTGAACACCTTGGGTTTTGATACAGCACTGAATACGGTAGTTGAGGTCATTGACAAAATAAGGGATACGGCCAGTTCACACGATAGATTGTTCTTTGTTGAGGTAATGGGTCGCGATGTGGGCCATATTGCCCTGAACGCAGGTATCGGTGCCGGTGCCGAGGAAATATTGATACCCGAAGAAGATTTGGGATTGGAACGTTTGTTGGAATCTTTGAAAAGAAGTAGGGCTTCGGGCAAGACCTCTAGTATTGTGGTAGTGGCCGAAGGTGACAGAACAGGCAAGAATGTCTTTGAATTAAAAGATTATGTGAAAGAACATATGCCCATGTACGGGGTCAGGGTTTCGGTTCTCGGTCATTTACAACGCGGGGGGGCACCCTCATGTTTTGATCGGGTTTTGGCAAGCCGAATGGGTGTTAGTGCTGTGGAAGCGCTTTTAGAAGGAAAGACAAATTTAATGGTTGGCATTCAAAATAATGAAATGATTTTAACCCCGTTTGAAAAAGCCATAAAAGGGCGTACGAAAATAGATACCGAACTTATACGGGTTTCAGATATAGTAACAATATAAATCTTTAAAAAGCATAAAATGGCAAACTTGAAAATAGGAATAAACGGATTTGGTAGAATTGGTAGGTTGGTGTTCAGAACAACCATAAAAAGAGGTGATGTCGATGTGGTGGCCATCAACGATCTGTTAGATGTGGAGCACCTTGCCTACTTATTGAAATATGATTCAGTTCATGGAAATTTTGAGGGTACAGTTGAGGTTCAAGGAGGTAATTTGGTGGTCAATGGTAAAACCGTTAGGATTACCGCTGAAAGAGATCCAAAAAACATTAAATGGGACGCTGTTGATGCAGAGATCGTAGCAGAGTGTACCGGTATTTTCACCACCTTGGAGACTGCCCAATACCATATTGACGGGGGAGCAAAGAAAGTGGTTATTTCAGCACCTTCAAAAGATGCCCCTATGTTTGTAATGGGTGTGAACCATAAAAATGTCAAAGCAACCGATACCATTGTTTCAAATGCTTCATGTACTACTAATTGCCTAGCACCGATGGTCAAGGTATTGAACGATAATTTCGGAATTGATGAAGCTTTGATGACAACGGTACATGCGACAACGGCCACACAAATGACGGTTGATGGTCCTTCAAGAAAAGATTGGCGAGGTGGTAGAAGTGCCCTGTTGAATATAATACCTGCATCTACAGGTGCTGCGGTCGCTGTGACCAAAGTTATACCTGAATTAAAAGGAAAACTTACCGGTATGGCCTTCAGGGTGCCAACAGCAAATGTTTCGGTCGTTGATCTGACCGTACGTTTAAAAAAGGAAACCTCTTACGAAGAAATCAAGAAAGCCTTTAAGTCTGCCTCAGAAGGTGGAGATTTGAAAGGTGTTTTAGGATATACCGAAGAGAAGCTCGTGTCACAAGATTTTGTAGGTGATGCCCGAACAAGCATTTTTGATGCAGGCGCGGGAATCGAGCTAAACCCGAAGTTCTTCAAATTGATATGCTGGTATGACAATGAAGCCGGTTTCTCAAATAAAATGGTGGAGTTAGCCCAGTACGTGGCGAGCTTGTAATTAATTCAATGGTATCCTGAAAACAAGTGGTTAACACCTGTTTCAGGATATTCACCCTTCACCTTTACACTTTACTTATGATATTGATCGTTGATAGTGGTGCTACTAAATCTGATTGGATTGCCTTGGATAAAAAAGGAAACCAATTGTTCTTCACCCAGACCCTAGGTTTGAGTCCTGAAGTGCTTACACGCCCAGTAATCGAAGATCGGTTGGCGAATAATTTTGAGCTTTCGAAAAATAAGGATAAGGCATCCGATATCTACTTTTATGGTGCCGGATGTGGTACGGATCGCATGAAGTCGCTTCTTAGAGAGATTTTTTCGGTTTTCTTTCCCAACGCAAAAGCAGATGTCAAAGAAGACACCTACGCGGCGATATTTGCTACCACAAAAATAGGTCAACAGGCCATCGTATGTATTTTGGGCACTGGCTCTAATTGCAGCTATTATGATGGTCACCAACTGTTTCAGAAAGTGATTTCATTAGGTTATATACCCATGGATGATGGCAGTGGAAATTTCTTCGGAAGAAAACTGATACGCAATTACTACTTTCATAAAATGCCACAAGATTTGGCAATGAAATTTGCAAAAGGATACAATCTGGATCCTGATGTCATCAAAGAAAATTTATACAAACAGCCAAACCCCAACACTTATTTGGCGACTTTTGCCAGATTTATTGTTGAGAACAAAGAACACCCCTATTGTAAAGGTGTTATTGACAAAGGGTTTCAGCAGTTTATCAACAACTACATCATGCAATTTGAACTGGCGACCAAAGTACCCATTAACTTTGTGGGAAGCATTGCTTATTTTTTAAGAGATGAGCTGACAACAGTTTTAAAGCGCAATGATTTGATTGTGGGCACCATACGCCAAAGACCCATTGATGGTTTGGTTGAATTTCATAAAGAGACCCTTTAAGTAGAAGGTTCAAATTAAAGCCCCTCCTGCCTTACGGCAGGTTAATTTCTTTGTGGAGTGGTATTTTATAATAAAATAGAAAAGTTCTTTTTTTTTCCTAACTCCTAACTCCTAACTCCTAACTCCTAACTCCTAACTCCTAACTCCTAACTCCTAACTCTTAACTCCTAACTCCTAACTCTTAACCTATATCCCATCTATCTGCTCCCTTAAACTTTTTAGAGCCAAGTGCATTCTTTTTTCGATTGCCTTTACGCTCACTTTTTCAATTTCGGCAATTTCCGCATATTTTTTACCGTCTATTCTATTCAATAAAAAAGTAGTGCGTTGATTGTCTGGTAAGCTGTTCAACGCGTTGTCCAATTTTTCCTTAAATTGATTCTCCTCCATGATGAACTCCGGAGATTCATTAGTAG
>JAJRSY010000044.1 GCA_024278565.1 Bacteroidota bacterium | reverse complement strand
CTACATGGACCGTCAACCAAGATACCGTATGACCAGATCGCCTTTGTTTATTTCCCATTCAACTAATATAGAAAAATGTGTGGCAACTGAAAGTCTTGCACTAAAGTGCATAGTTTCAACTAACGATTGTGACCAATGAAATACAACTCGATTACCCCTATACAGCGTTTGTGGAAATTGTTAAGGTCGGACAAAAAAGAAATACGAAACATCCACATCTACGCTATTTTCAATGGAGTGATTAGCTTGTCACTGCCCTTGGGCATTCAGGCCATCGTCAACCTGATTCAAGGGGGTCAAATCAACACTTCTTGGGTAGTTCTTGTTGTTTTTGTCGTTCTTGGGATCGCGGTTACTGGCGTATTGCATATTTTTCAATTGCGAATCACCGAAAACTTACAACAGAAGATTTTCACTCGGGCGGCATTTGAATTTTCGCATCGTATTTCCAGAATTCGCTTAGAAGTTATTTACAAACAGTACGCACCCGAATTGATGAACCGATTTTTTGACGTCACCTCTGTTCAGAAAGGGCTTTCAAAAATTCTGATCGATTTTTCTACGGCAGTGTTCATTGTCGTTTTCAGCTTATTGTTCCTATCATTTTACCATCCATTTTTCATCTTGTTCAGTCTTGTTCTGTTACTGCTGGTTTTTGTAATGTTTAAGTTTACCGTTCAAAAGGGAATGGAGTCAAGTCTTAATGAATCTAAATTCAAGTATAAGGTAGCACATTGGATACAAGAATTATCCCGCACGGCCATTACCTTTAAAATGGCGGGAAAAACAGATTTACCACTACAGCAAACAGATAAATACGTTGAGAAGTACCTCGCTGCACGAGAAGATCATTTTGCTGTTTTAATACAACAGTTTTCGTTGATGGTGGCTTTTAAGGTTATTATAGCAACTGCCTTTCTTGCAATCGGTGGCATTTTGGTCATGGACCAAGAAATGAACATCGGCCAGTTTATCGCAGCTGAAATAATGGTTTTGATCATTTTGGCGGCAGTTGAAAAAATTGCCCTAAGTTTTGAATCTATCTATGATATTCTTACCGCACTTGAAAAAATCGGACAGGTAACAGATCTTGAAATTGAAAGGGAAACCGGAATAGACTTCGAACACCACCCATCAGATGACGGAATCGCCCTAGAACTTCACAATGTAAGCTTTACCTATCCGTATACAACCAAAAAATCATTGAATGGCCTGTCATTGACACTCGAAAAGGGTGAAATAGTCATAATTACAGGAGAAAGTGGTTCAGGAAAAAGTACATTGTTACGAATAATAGCGGGATTGTACGAGATACAAGAGGGTGCAGTTTCGTTCAACGGGTTGCCCTTTGGCAATTTATCATTGAGCTCAACAAGAGAAGCAATTGGAGACCACATCGCTATGGAACAGTTGTTCGAAGGTTCTGTTCTTGACAATATTTCCTTGGGAAGGGAAAATGCCACCTTCGAAAATGTAAGATGGGCAATTGATAATTTAGAACTGAACGAGTTTATAAAGAGCTTGCCCGAGGGCTATAATACCCTATTGAATACCCAGGGAAAAGGGCTGTCTGAAAAGGTCGTCTCTAAATTGTTATTGGCCAGGGCTATCTCACACAAGCCCAAGATACTCTTATTGGAAAATTCATTCGAACAATTTGACCAACTTACTTGTAAAAAAATCATTGACTTTCTAACCGAAAAACAAAATAAGTGGACCATTTTGGCTGTTTCTTCCAATGATTATTTGGCAAAACAGGCAGACCGCATTATTCTATTGAAAGATGGCAAAGTGAACAAAGTAGGTTCCTATAATGAAATGAAAAATAGTATCAAACTTTAAAAACTAACGGCTGTGCTCAACATTTCACCACATGAGAATAACGATTTGATGATAGATAAAGAGAAGTTCCCATCTCTTGATCGTGTTGAAAAGCTCAAATCTGAAAAAGTCTTTTTGCGTTTAATAGCCATAGTGTTCGGGTTGTTTTTTCTTATCATGTTCTTACCCTGGACCCAGAATATTCAGTCTAAAGGAATTGTAACAACACTTAGGCCCGAACAACGGCCCCAAACTATTCAATCAATGATATCGGGTAGAATTGAAAAATGGTACGTACAAGAAGGGGATTATGTGAAAAAAGGGGATACCGTACTCTTTATTTCTGAAATTAAAAACGAATACCTAGACCCTGATCTGTTGGGCAGAACAAAGAACCAGCTAAAAGCCAAAGAAAGTACGGCCAGTTCCTATAACAATAAAATAAGTGCATTGAACAATCAAATAGGAGCATTGCACAATACAAGCATCCTTAAACGGAAGCAGGCAGAGAACAAGTGGCAACAAGCCCAGTTTATGGTGTTAAGTGATAGTAGCGCATATGAGGCCGCTGTTATCAACTACGATATTTCAAAGACCCAGCACCAACGAATGCAGCAATTGCACGAAAGTGGTCTAAAGTCACTGACCGATCTAGAAAAACGAAATCAAACCATGCAAAAGGCCGATGCCGATATGGTAGCGAAAAAAAACAAGTTTCTCACAAGCAAGAACAAATTGATCAATGCCGAGGTAGAAAAAAACTCGGTACAGATCCAATATCGTGATAAAATTTCCAAGGCGGAGTCAGAGAAGCACACGGCTTTTTCGAATATGTATACCGCACAAGCTGATGTTGCCAAATTGGAAAGCCAATTTACAAACTATTCTTTGCGCTCGGGCATGTATTACATTACCGCACCCCAGAATGGGTTTATCACCAAAACCATTCAATCGGGAATTGGGGAAAGTATAAAAGAAGGTTCAAAAATAGTAAGTATCATGCCTGAAACTTACGATCTTGCGATTGAGATGTACGTTAAGCCCATCGATCTTCCTTTATTGGAAAAAGGGCAGCCCGTTAGAATTCAATTTGATGGCTGGCCTGCCATTGTTTTTTCGGGCTGGCCCAATACCAGCCATGGCACTTATGGCGGAAAGGTATATGCTATGGACAACTTCACCAGTAAAAACGGAATGTACCGTATTCTGGTCCAACCTGACCCAAATGACCATCATTGGCCAGAGGCCCTTAGGGTCGGGGCAGGCACGATCAATATGGTATTACTTAAAGATGTTCGGATCTGGTACGAAATGTGGCGAAAGGTCAATGGTTTTCCACCTGATTATTACAAATCCTATATGAAGGACAAATAACCTTAAGATGAAAGTACCCATTGGCATTTTACTGTTGCTTTTTCATATTTGTGCCTTTTCACAAAATGATAGTACGATGGTCTTAACCTATCAAGATTTTATTGGAACTGTTAAAGAAGAACATCCATTGGCAAAGCGCGCAAACCTTAAACTATATGAGGGAAAAGCTGCTTTACTCTATGCCAGAGGAGCTTTTGACCCTAAAATACACACCGACATAGGGCAAAAGTATTTCAAGGACGAACAATACTATAGCCAAATAAACGGGGGGCTGAAAATACCAACATGGTTCGGTATCGAACTAAAGGGCGGGTATGAACAAAATCAGGGGGCTTTTCTGAACCCTGAAGATACAAGCCCGAACAACGGCTTGCTATACGGCGGAATTTCAATTCCAGTAGGTGAAGGTTTGTTTATCGACAAGCGTAGGGCAGCCCTTAAAAAAGCGCATCTGTTTCAGGAAATCTCTGAAATGGAAAAGCAAATACTTATCAACGAGTTGATCTATGCAGCCGGCACAACCTATTGGAAATGGTTTAAATCGTACAATACCCTATTGGTTTATAAAGAAGCTTACAGACTGGCACATGAAAGATCGGTTGCCGTAAAGTTAGGCGCTGAATTGGGCGACCGGCCTACAATTGATACCTTAGAGGCCAGTATTCAGGTTCAGGACAGAAAGCTTGCGCTACAACAATCACAACTTGAATTTACAAATTCATCTGCATTGTTGTCCACTTTTTTATGGGATGATGGTGTAGTTCCATTAGAAGTGGCAACAGGTACAGTTCCTATATCAAGAGAAAATGTTTCGGTTACAAACACGAATGCCGCATTGCTTATACAAATGGACTCACTAATAAACAGTCACCCTGAATTGGATCAATCCCGTTTGAAAATCAAACAACTTGAAGTGGACAAACGTTTGAAAAGAGAACAATTAAAGCCACAATTGAATTTAAACTACAATCCTATTACAGAATATATGGGAGATGGATCATTTGAAAACTTCACTATAAACAATTACACCTGGGGTCTGGCATTTCAAGTGCCGCTTTTTTTAAGAAAAGAAAGAGGGGCTCTTAAATTGGCGAATTTGAAACTACAAGAATCGAACCTTCAAATAAGCAACAAGCAAGAAATCATAAAGTACAAGGCCATTGCTGCCCGTAACCAATGGAACACAACAAAAGAACAAATAGACCTATACGCCCAAACCGTAGACAACTCTAGAAGTTTATTGAAAGGTGAGCGGCAGCTGTTTGATCTAGGGGAGAGCTCTTTGTTCTTGGTGAACTCAAGAGAAGTTGGGTACATACAGACCCAATTGAAATATATAGCGTTGCTGACCAAGAACAAAAATGCAGAATTGATGACCATATACACCCTTGGCGGACTTCTTGATTGACACCTTCAAAAAACCTAAATCGCCTACCTGAAGCCCCTTCTAAATTTAAAATTCAGTAAACCAGCAAGCTGATTATATCTCTTAAAATTTCGGGAGTACGTATCAAACCTTCATGATTTCAACTTCCTTGTTCTCCAAGAAATTTTCAATTTTTTTGGTAAAGCCATCGGTCAGTTCCTGAACATCGCCTTCCGTGTTTTTCTTTAAATCATCAGAGGCATCATCCAAACCACGAATTTCTTTGTTGGCATCTTGACGGGCGGTACGCACACTTACCTTGGCATCTTCTGCCTCGGCCTTTGCCTGTTTTACCAATTCGCGCCTTCTTTCCTCAGTAAGGGGCGGTACGTTGATAATAATGAAATCACCATTATTCATAGGGTTGAGCCCTAAATTAGCGTTCATTATGGCCTTTTCAATTTCTGCCAACATTGTCTTTTCCCAAGGTTGTACCGATAGGGTACGGGCATCAGGGGTGTTGACGTTCGCCACTTGGGCCAATGGGGTTTGCGATCCATAATAATCGACCATGACATTCGATAGCATTGCAGGGCTTGCCTTACCGGCACGTATTTTTAAAAATGCTTTTTCTAAATGCGCAATGGCAGCATCCATACTTTCTTTAGTGGCATCAAGTATAAAACTAATCTCTTCGTTCATTTTTAATTTATTTGAGTATTCAACACGAACTGTACCAAACCTACACGTTTACGACTGTACCAATATTCTGGCCGTCGATTATTTTTAACAGATTTCCTTTCTTGTTCATGTCAAACACGATTATCGGAAGTTCATTTTCTTGGCTCAAGGTAAATGCAGTCGTATCCATCACCTTCAATCCTTTTAACAATACATCGGCAAAAGAAATGGAATCGAACTTGGTGGCAGTTTTATCTTTTTCTGGATCTGAAGTATATATACCATCAACACGAGTACCTTTTAATATTACATCGGCCTCAATTTCGATGGCCCTTAAAACCGCGGCCGAATCTGTGGTAAAATAAGGGTTACCGGTTCCTCCGCCAAAAATGACCACACGGCCCTTTTCTAAATGTCGCATGGCCCGCCTTCGTATAAACGGCTCTGCTACCTCATTGATCTCTATGGCCGACTGAAGCCTGGTCTGTACCCCTTGAACCTCTAGGGCACTCTGTAATGCAAGTCCGTTGATGACCGTAGCCAACATACCCATATGGTCACCTTGAACACGATCCATTCCCGTTGCCGCCCCCGCAAGCCCCCTGAATATATTTCCTCCGCCTATTACAATCGCGACCTCGATTCCCTTTTCAACGACTTCCTTTATTTCTAGGGCATACTCCGTCAAGCGATCTGAATCTATTCCATATTGTTTTTCGCCCATTAGAGCTTCGCCGCTCAACTTTAAAAGGATTCTTTTATACTGCATCTCGTTATATTGGTTCAAACAAAAATAATCAAAAAAAATATCACTGTTGTCCGATAAAAGACAAAAGACCGCTTCGCTGAAAGATAATAGACTGAACCTGCCTCGCCGGCAGGTTTTATCGGACATCAATGAAAAAAACAAGACGGGTTCCTATTAACCCGACGACAATAGACTGATAGACACTAGACCCTATACTTGCTGATTTTCAGTAAGTTAAACCATTATAAAAAAGCGATCTATATGCGTCTATTTAGTAATACCGCTCTAAATTAATTCCTAAAAAGACGGTCTAGCTCTATAATATTTTATATTCTTGCACCCGTAAAGAAGAAAAACCGTAAAACAAAAAAATGAAAAAGATAGCTATCGTACTGTTAATGGGAGTATTGATTTATGGCTGTGGTTCTACCAAAGCGGTCACCGCTGATAAAACACCTGTTATAACACATATTGATCTGGTCAACATCAATGATGACAAGGTAAAGGTGACCATCGATCCAGGTGCATTTTCCGCTGATGTTGTTTCCTTCTTTATTCCCAAAACCGTTCCTGGCACGTACAGCACCGATGATTACGGAAAATATATTGAAAATCTCAAAGCCTTTGATTACAGGGGAAAGGAGTTGGTCGTCTCAAAAACCGATGACAATATATGGAACATATCCAACGGAAAAAAATTGGACAAGATCAGCTACTGGGTCAACGACACCTTCGATACAGAAGGAGAAGTAGAAGAGGCCGTTTTTTCTCCTGCTGGCACAAATATCTTGGCCGGCAAGAATTTTGTTTTGAACCTTCATGGGTTTGTGGGATATTTCAAGGGATTGACGGAAGTGCCATACGTTCTTAACATCACCAAGCCTGCCGATTTGAAAGCGACCACTTCCTTGAACAAGAAACCAGATGGGCAAACAGATGCTGCAACGGATATTTTTACGGCAAGCCGTTATTTCGAAGTGATCGACAACCCAATTTTATACGCAAAACCCAATACCGAAACCTTTAAGATCAATGATATTGACATAACCCTAAGTGTGTATTCGCCAAACGGGGTTTATACCGCCGCAGGCCTAAAAGATCGAATGAAAAAGATGATGACCGCGCAAAAGGCGTTTTTAGGAGATATCGACGGCACCAAGCACTATTCCATCCTGCTCTACCTTTCGCAGATGGGCGAGACCGACGCCAACGGTTTCGGAGCCTTGGAGCACCACACCTCCACTGTGGTCGTTTTGCCCGAAATCATGGAGAAAGAGCGGCTTGAACAAACAATGGTCGATGTGGTCTCGCACGAATTTTTTCATATTGTCACCCCTTTGAACGTTCACTCTAAAGAAGTACAGTACTTTGATTTCAACGACCCCAAAATGTCACAACATTTATGGATGTACGAAGGCACTACCGAATATTTTGCGAACCTGTTCCAAATTCAACAAGGTTTGATCGACGAAGCTGAATTTTACAAACGGATCATGGGTAAGGTCAACAACGCAAAATCTTATGATGATGCCATGTCATTTACGACCATGAGCGAAAATATTCTTGTAGAGCCCTATAAAAAAAACTTTGCCAATGTGTATGAAAAAGGGGCTCTGATCAATATGGTTCTTGATATACAGTTAAGGAAGTGGAGCAATGGTGAAAAAGGTGTGCTTTGGTTGATGAAAGAACTTTCAAAAAAATATGGAAAGAACACGCCTTTTGATGATGGCCAACTGATCGGCGAGATCGTGGCCATGACCTACCCTGAGCTGCAAACTTTTTTTGACACTTATATCATAGGCGAAACCCCCATTGATTACAACACTTATTTGGCAAAGGTTGGTCTTACCACAGCGACCGTTGAAAAACCTACGGGTTTTTTCTTGGATCTTGACAACACTCCTTTTATCGATGTTGACCCTTCAAATGACAATGCTGTTTTTGTACGAAAGGGCATTGAACTCAATAGTTTTTTCAAAAATCTGGGTGTAGAGGGCGGCGATATCATCAAAAGCATCAACGAAGCACCAATAAACTTGGAATCGATCAGGCCCATAATTCAACAAAGCTTTGGTTGGGATTCTGAACAAGAGGTGAGCGTGGTCATAGAGCGTGCCGGAAAAGAGATTTTGTTAAAGACGACTGCCGAAAAACCGGTTTTGAATGTAGAGACCATTGCTCCCCAAGACGGGGCGACAGAACAGCAACTTAAATTGCGAAATGCTTGGTTGAAGAAATAGGGAATAACATGGTTTGAAAACAACTGGGCCTATGCCCCTCCGTTTTCATAGGCTTCCATGAACTTTCGTTCCAACTCGGCCTGAAACTCTTCCATCACCGGTTTTACCGTGCTTTCAGGAAGGTCTGAAATTTTTATGTACATAAGTCCGTCGATCGAATTGTTTAAAAGGGGATCTACATTAAAAGCCACGACCTTTGCGTTCTGTTTAATGTATTTTTTGATCAACACGGGTAAGCGCAGACTGCCCGGCTCTACCTCATCTATCAAACGATCGAACTTGTTCAGGTCTGCTTGGGTCTCGTCAAAAACAAATTCTTTATCGGCATCTTTCAGTTTGACCTTAAACTCCTTTTTAGGTCTGATATACTGGGCTACATAAGGATCCCAATAATGCGACTTCATAAACTCGATCATCAATGATTTCGAGAAATTGGAAAATTGATTGCTTATGCTCACCCCACCTATAAGATACTTATGCTCGGGATGCCTTAGGGTGGTATGCACGATGCCTTTCCACAACAAGAACAAGGGCATGGGCTTTTGCTGGTATTCTTTGACGATATACGCCCTACCCATTTCTATTGATTGTTGCATCATACCATAAAGTTCGGGCTCTACCCTGAACAGATCCTGTAGGTAGAAACCATCGATGCCGTGTTTTTTAAAAATTTCGGATCCCATGCCCATACGGTAGGCCCCAACAATGTTTTTCTCTACAGCATCCCAAAGAAATAAATGGTAGTAATATGAATCGAACTTATCTAAATCAATTGCCTTGTTGGTGCCCTCCCCTATGGCCCGAAAAGTAACCTCCCGTTGCCTGCCTATTTCTTGTAGAATATAGGGCATGTCTTTTGCCTGCGCCAAAAACACTTCGTAATTTTTACTTTGAAGCAATCGGCAGTTTTTTTCACGCAGCCTTTCAATATCTTCTTCGATATTCTCGATGCTTATTGCAGAAGCGATTTTTTTAGGGGCTTTCGGTATTTTCAAGGTAGTTGGCAATTGATCGATCAACCTTTCTTTTTCATAGGCGTTTGAAAGAATATAGGTTTTCTTGCGTAAGAGATTGGCAAAATCTTCGAAAGTGCCGTGTTCTTTTTGTGATTTCACAGATATGGGCTGACCTATTCTGACCTTGATCGGCCTGTATCTTTGAGTAAGTACTTCAGAAGGTATTTTTGCAGTACGAAATACATCTCCGATTTTTGAAAACCGATAAAAAAATTTACTGTTCCTGGCGTGAAAATAAATAGGTACAATGGGCACTTCTGCTTTACGAATCAATTTTAGTGCGGCCTCTTCCCAAGGCTTATCAACGATTCTTTTTTCTTCACGGTGTGTTGACACCTCGCCGGCCGGAAAGATGCCCAAAGGGTGACCATCGTTCAAATGCTGTAAAGCACTCTTAAAACCCGCAATATTGCTCTTGGCAATTTTATGGTTCTCAAAGGGGTTTACGGGAATAATATACGGGTCGATCGGGGCCATTCGCTGCAATAGAAAATTTGCCATTATCTTAAAATCAGGTCTTTGTTCGACCATCAGTTTATAAAGAAGTATGCCATCAATACCACCTAGCGGATGGTTTGATATTGTGATATAGGCTCCCTCTTTCGGCAAACGTCTAAAATCTTCCTCTGGAATTCCATAATCGATTTCGTAGTGCTTTAGAATGGCATCAGCATACTCAAGACCACTAAGGTGCTTTATGGTATCGTAATAGCTATTAAGACTAGACAACCTAGTGATTTTTAGCAGAAACCACCCAATAAAAGTACCAAAGAAGCCGTATTTATCAAGATGTATTGCTTTGGCTACCTCCTTTGCGGTCACTAAACCCATTCAATATATAATTTAGGTAACCGTAAATATAGGGGAAAACCCTTATTGGGAAATCTATTTTAACATTTGTATAAGAGAAATATCATGGGTTATTTTACGACCAATTGCAAGGTCTCTTTACCTCTTTGTTCAAGAATAACCTCACGCCCGTTTTGAAGTGATGCTATAGCTTCTTCGTTAAAGTGGCGAATGGTGTACAGTGACACACCTTCGTGGCAAATTACTTTGAACCTGCCCTTAAGTACATTTAAAAGCTCTTCAAGCCTGCCGAATTTATTATCCACACAAACCGAAAAGCTGATAGCGGAGTTCTGGATCAGATCAACCTTCATTTTGTGGTCATGAAGCAGTTTAAAGAGTTCGCTGATACCATCCTCAACGATAAAAGAAAAATCCAACGAAGAGAGTTTCATTAAAACCTGGTTCTTTTTTATGATAAAGCAAGGAATTTCGGGTTCTATCCCCACTCCCTTGCCAACTGTTGTTCCTTTGTTCTTAGGGTTTGCAAATGATTTTACGTACAACGGAATTTCTTTACGCTGTAAGGGTTGCAATGTTTTTGGGTGAATGACCGATGCCCCATAGAATGCCAGTTCTATGGCCTCGCGATATGAAATTTTATTCAACAACCGGGTCTCTTTAAAGTATCTGGGGTCAGCGTTCAGAACACCGGGCACATCTTTCCAGATTGTTACCGAAGAGGCATTGAGGCAGTAAGCTAAAATAGCTGCCGTGTAATCGGAACCTTCACGACCCAAAGTGGTAGTGAAATTGTTATCATCGCTTCCTAAAAATCCTTGGGTGATGTTCAGTGTTTTTTGGTCGATGCCATTTGATACGTTCATCTGTGTTTTCTCCCAATTGACAGCTGCATCCCTATAACTATTATCGGTTTTGATAAAATCACGAATATCAAGCCAATTATTTTTGATACCAACCTCATTTAGGTAAGCACTTAGTATAGTACTTGAAACAAACTCGGCATAGCCCACCACTTGGTCATATACAAAATTGTAATTGGGCGATTTGTTCCAGGCCAAGAAACCATGTACCTCATCAAAAAGGGCTTTCACTCTATCGAAAATAGGGTGTTGACTATTAGAGAACAGCTCTATTAAAATATCGTTATGGTAATTTACCACCTCTTGTACTGCTGACGACAAGGCGGTTTTGTCATCAAAATATGCATTTATTACAGCCTCCATTGCGTTGGTCATTTTCCCCATTGCCGACACCACCACAAGGGTATTGTCATGACCCACTTCTTGCAAGACTTTCACCACGTTCTTGACAGCATTTGCATCTTTTATTGATGCACCGCCAAATTTAAAAATTCTCATAACCTTGCTATAAAACCTTGTATTGCTTTTTCATCCAACTGTACCACATCCCAATCACGCATCACTTTTGCCCCTCTGCTTTCATAAAAATCAATGGCGGTCTCGTTCCAGTCCAGTACTTCCCAACAAATACGTTTTACGCCCAATCGGTGCCCGTATTTCACGACTTCGGCCAATAGTGCATTTCCAATTCCGCTACCGCGTGTTCCTTCCCTGACGATCAGATCCTCTAAATGTACAACGGGACCTTTCCAAGTCGAGTACCGCGGATAGACCAATGCCATGCCCAAGACAATTTTATCGGCCTCGGCCACAAAACAATGGAACAGTTTTTTATCACCAAAACCATCCCTGGTCAAATCTTCAACGGTTACCTCAACGGCATTGCCCTCTTTTTCAAAAATTGCCAGTTCTTTGATAAGTTCCAAAATTTGGGGCATATCTTTTTCGATAGCTTCTCGAATGATAAAATCCATAACAGTTACAAATAAAATACAAAGTTATACGTTTAAAAAATAAATCTTCAGCAATAACGTCAAGTTTCACAAAATACTGGATATTTGCACCTAAAATCACACAACTCGAAATGATCGATAAGAAAAATAAGACCCTAGGAGAATTCATTATTGAAAACCAATCTTCGTTCCAATATTCTTCGG
>JAJRSY010000043.1 GCA_024278565.1 Bacteroidota bacterium | reverse complement strand
CTAATAAACCATTGACTATAAGCAATTTACGATTTTGGTTTTTTTGACGTTTCAAAAAAGTTTTCCAATTTTAAAATCTATGTAAATATCAATAAAATCAGTACTTTACAAGTTTTGGCATGCAATTTTCGGGAGATGGCTAAACAAGCTTAGAACGTTGTTTTTCATTAGGTTAATGTTTACGATGACTTAGATACGGTCCCCGACCTATCAATCTAGATGTTAAAATTATTTGGCAATGTCGGTAATTTCCAAATCAAATATCAAATCGGCATTGGGGGGTATTGGTCCGCCACCTTGCTCGCCATACCCTAAATGAGAGGGAATGAACAACCGTACCTTGTCACCAATGTTCATGTTCATTAGCCCTTCTTTAAACCCTGCAATCAACTGGGCTTCAGGACTGTAATCCATAGGAACGGCATTGTACCCACCACCTGCTTTTCTTCGGTCATCGTATTTGTTGTATTTTCTGGCCACCTCTTCATAGTTGCTATCGAACAGGGATCCATCTTCTAAATACCCGGCATAGTTTACCAAAACTTTTTGTCCGATTTTGGGTTTGCCGCCCTCACCTTTTTTCAGGCTAAGGATCTTTAGGCCAGAGGGCAGTTCTTCGACTTTCTCTTTTTGTGCGGGCAATGCCGCTGTAAAATCGGCTTTCATTTTTTCAAAGGCAGCTATTTTTGCCTCTTCTTCGGCAAAGTAATCGGTCATGACCTGATTGGCATCGAATTTTTTAGCTGCTTTTCCGTTACGAATGATCTCAACCTTGTTCATGGTTATATTAGTAACGGGTCTGTCTTTTTGCGTGGGCGAAATAGCTGTATTTGCAATAGAATCGACCACATCAAGTCCTAAAACGACCGCTCCGAAAACGGTATGTCTGCCGTTTAAGAAAGGGGTCTCTTTGTGGGTGATGAAGAATTGGCTTCCGTTAGTGATTGGGCCTGCATTTGCCATAGACAAGATGCCTTTTTTGTCATGCACCAATGAATCATTGATTTCATCTTTAAACTTATAACCAGGGTTTCCGCTTCCTGTTCCTGTAGGGTCACCGGTTTGTAGCATAAAGTCTTTAATGACCCTGTGGAAAATAATACCGTCATAGTATTTTTTTCCTTTGAGGCTATCAGAGACAAATGTATTGGTTCCTTCAGCCAGTGATATGAAGTTTGCAACGGTAACGGGGGTTTTTTCAAATTCCAATTTTACGACAATATCACCTTTGGTGGTTTGAATATCGGCATAAATACCATCGTCTAGATCTGCATATTTAGATGATTTACAACCTGTAAGGGCCAAGGTTAGGGTTAATACGAATACATATACTTTTTTCATTTGTTCAATTTTAACTGTTTAATTATTGTGTAAGGATATACTAGATTTCAATTGATGGAATTTAATAAACTGTCTTTTTGTTGTTCAATTTTAAATAGGGATATTGTTGATTTTATGGGTATGTTCACACCAATTTTATTATGATCACCTTGATACCCATACCCCATAGAAGACGGAAACAAAAATGTTGCGGTTTCATTCTCCTTTAAAAGTTTTACGGCATTTCGCAGACCGGGAAAAAGTTCTTGCTTGTCCACTTTATAGTTGAAAACACCAATATCATCCTTAGAATAAATGGTATCGTTATCAAAACTCAGAACGTTGTAGGTCAAGGTAACCCTATCATCGGGTCGGGCCGTGTACCCATCAGATTCATTTTTTTTAACGTAAAAATACCAAGAACCGCTAGCGCTCTGAAGGTAGGTTTGCAACGAATCTTTAGCGATGATCTTTTGTATCAGTTTTTCTTCATGCGCCAGTATTTTTTTACTTCTCTCTATCGATGCTTTGATCGAGCTTCCAGTATTTATTTTTACCGGGCGCCTGGGCACTGGCCCTTCACAGCCAATGAATAAAACCGCTGTCAATATTATATATACGCTATACCTCATGCGTTCAGTTTTTCTTTATAATCTTTTAATAGGGATACAAAAAAAGCTGTGCTCTCTTCTAGGGGAACATCACTTTTGCCTCCTGCTGCATTATCGTGACCACCTCCGTTAAAATGGCTTCTTGCAAATTCATTGACCGAAAAATCACCTTCTGAACGGAATGATATTTTAATAATACCCTCTTCCTTGTTTTCAATAAAAATAACCGCAAAACAGATGCCCTCCAAAGTGAGTCCGTAATTTACAAAACCTTCGGTATCCCCTTTTTTATAACTGTAGGTGTCGAGTTCTGTTTGGCTCAGGGTAATGTAAGCGGTACGGTATTCTTCTAAAATCACCATGTTCTTGAGGGCGCACCCTAAAAGGTGTAGCCTGCTGGGTGAATTTGTATCGTAGATTTTGTTGTGAATGTTCGTGTTTTCTGCTCCCTTATCTATTAATTCAGCAACAACTTTATGTGTTTTGCTAGTGGTAGATGAAAATTTAAAAGAGCCCGTGTCGGTCATAATACCGGTATACAAGCAGTTGGCCATTTCAGGTGTTATCTTGCTTTCATCGCCCAAAAACGCTATAAAGTTATAGACCATTTCACAGGTAGAGCTCATGGCAACGTCAGAATACATTATTTCAGCATAATCTGAAGGAGCTTGGTGGTGATCGATCATGATGAACTTGGCCTTCGACTCCTCTAAAAGAGGTTGTAGTTGGCCTATTCGTCCCAAATGGTTGAAGTCTAGGGTGAAAATCAGATCAGCATGGTGTATGGCACCTTTCGCCTGAGAGTTTTCTTTCTCAAAATTAAGAATATGTTCGTTGCCAGGCATCCATTTAAGAAATTTCGGATAATCGTTCGGAGAGACAATTGTAGCATTGTGCCCCCTGTTCTGTAAATAGTGCCACAAGGCCAAGGTGGAGCCAATGGCATCTCCGTCAGGGTTTTTGTGGGGTACAATGACAATGTTCTGGGGTGTCGAAAGTAGCTTTTTTACTGCTTCTATAGCCTCTAAATTCATGCGGGCAAATATACAATAATATCACTAAGATTTTTGTTCTAAAAACCTATCTTTGTTTCTAGTAGATTTATATGCATAAAACAGTTTTTTATTTTAGTTTTCTTTTTATTTTAGGGTGCAAGTCAACTTCCTCAAAGTTAAAGGTTGTTACTAAGGCTGCGGATTTTAAGATTGCCTTTGGTTCATGTAACAAGCACACCATAGATAATCTGTTATGGGATGATATAAGTGCAGCTAAGCCCGATATTTGGATCTGGGGCGGAGACATTGTGTATGCTGATACCGATGACATGGGTAAACTACGTACCGTATATAATGCACAAAATGAAATTCAGGGATATAAAAACCTAAAAAAAGAAGTACCCATAATAGGTACTTGGGATGATCATGATTACGGATTGAATGATGGTGGTGTGGAGTTCGGGGCTAAACATGAAAGTCAAATAGAGTTCTTGAATTTTATGGGCGTGGCCAAAGATAGTCCGAGAAGAGAACGTAAAGGGGTTTATTTCGCACACAATTATAATATGGTCGACGGTAAAATAAAGGTAATCGTTCTTGATACCCGTTATTTTAGAACTGCGCTCACCCTTGATACCGAAACCAAGAAGCGGTTTAGGTCAAATACGTATGGTGAGGGTACCATGCTAGGGGAACGGCAATGGCAATGGCTTGAAGCCCAGTTGAAAAATTCGAAAGCCGATTTCAATATAATTGTAAGCAGCATACAGTTTTTGTCGAATGAGCATGGTTTTGAGACTTGGGGAAATTTTCCGCACGAGGTTGACAAGCTTAAAATAATAATAGAAAATTCACAAGCCAATGGGGTTGTCATACTATCGGGAGACCGTCATATCTCTGAATTTTCTATAACAGCGGTTGAAGGGGTACCATACCCCCTTATTGATTTTACTAGTAGCGGGCTGACCCATACATATGCTGAGTATAAAGGAGAACCGAATCCGTTTCGGGTGGGTGAAACAATTAGTACAGAAAGTTTTGGACTGTTGCACTTTGATTTCAAAAACAAGGAGGTGTTTTTTGAAATTGTGGGTGATGGCGGAGCGGTTCTAGAAGAGCTATCGCAAAAGTATTGATTTGGTAGTGCGTTAAATTTCTAGGTTTTGGTTTTTTTGCAAACGCTTTCATAGAACTCGTCTTGAGTTTCTCTTTTACCTACAAATTTCACAATTTACGCCCTAATTTTGACTTTTTTTCAGTACCGTACTAAGGCTATGCTACAGAAAAAAAAGGCTTCATTAGGCCATAAAAGCCTAAATTTTCGGTTCCAAACAATAACTCAAGACGAGTTCATTAAAGAAAATTGATAAAAACGAAGCCGATACTAGTTTAGTGATGCGATTTTTTTATTTTGTCCAGCGTCCAGCGTCTACCATCAGCATAAAACTTGCCCTTTCTTAAATAAACCGTATTTTCGCACAAAATTTTTGAAAAATGACAACAAATAGGACGTTTACAATG
>JAJRSY010000042.1 GCA_024278565.1 Bacteroidota bacterium | reverse complement strand
GCTCCCGAAGTGCCAATATTGACATTGGCAATGCCACAGTCTGAGCCTTCGGCTGAAAGAAATTTCTCGGCTTCTCTCAGGTTGGTGGTCATAATAGCTGAGGATAAACCCTGTACCACTCCATTCTGGTATTCAAGGGCTTCGTCAAGTGAGGAATATTTTATCAGGTATAAGATGGGTGCAAAGGTTTCTTTTTGCACGATGTCAAAATGATTTTCTACTTCGGCAATGGCGGGTTTCACGTAACAGCCCGATTCATACCCTTCACCCGACAATACACCACCTTCTACCACTAAATTACCACCTTCATTTACAATTTCTACCAAAGCTTTCTCATACATTTCTACCGCTTGCTTGTCAATGATGGGTCCTACATGGTTGTTGGAATTCAATGGGTTTCCTATACTTAATTGACCGTAGGCGCTGACCAATTTGTTTTTCACCGTTTCATAAACTTTCTCGTGAATAATCAGCCTTCTGGTAGAGGTGCAGCGTTGACCGGCTGTTCCCACTGCGCCAAACAAAGCGCCCATAATGGTCATATCCAAATCAGCATTTTCGGTAATGATGATGGCGTTGTTGCCGCCAAGCTCTAATAATGATCTTCCCAAACGAGCGCCAACTGCCGCCCCAACCGCTTTCCCCATGCGTATAGAGCCGGTAGCTGAAACCAACGGAATGTGTTTGTCATTTGACATGAGTTCACCGATTGTATAATCGCCCGTAATTAAACAAGACACGCCTTCAGGAACATTGTTTTTTTTAAAGACTTTGGCTACAATATTCTGACAGGCTACCCCGCACAGAGGCGCTTTCTCAGAAGGTTTCCATATACAAACGTCACCGCAAACCCAGGCAATCATAGCATTCCACGACCACACTGCCACCGGAAAATTAAAGGCGGAGATTATCCCGACAATCCCCAGCGGGTGATATTGTTCATACATTCGATGGCGCGGACGTTCAGAGTGCATGGTAAGCCCGTGTAACTGCCGCGACAGACCTACAGCAAAATCACAGATATCTATCATTTCCTGCACTTCGCCCAGGCCTTCCTGCAACGACTTCCCCATTTCATAAGAAACCAATTTGCCCAGCGGTTCTTTTTGTTTTCGTAATTCTTCCCCTATCTGACGAACGACCTCGCCTCTTTGTGGGGCCGGTACTAATCTCCATTTTTTGAATGCTTCCTCGGCTTTCACTATCAAACTTTCATAATCACCGGCAGTAGCTTCTTCCACTGTGCCTATTAAAGCGCCATCAACAGGAGAATAACTATTAATGGTTTTACCTGATGTTGATTGCCAGTGTGAGCCGGTAGAAACGCCTTTGTTGTTTTGTTCGAGATTTAGTTCTTGGAGAAAATTTGTGTTTATGTTCATAGTTTGTTTTTTGTGATTTGTTCAATGATGTTTTAATATCGTTAAGATTGATGACCTTTTAAATGCCTAAAATGGTATTTCTCTTAAATAATCAAAAGGATTCATTTTCCTCAAATTAAACCGGAAAGTAATCAAACTCCAGTATTTTTGACCTTGATACAGGTTGTCGCTGTCATTTTTATTTTTACCCACCCACCATTTTTTTGTTAATCTTTCGTCATTCACTTTGGTTACCTGCACAATGGTCATCAATGGGAAATTGATATCGAAAATTTCCGGTAAAATTACGATAGAAATTCCGGCTTCAACGGCCATGTTGATCTTTGAATTGGTTTGTCCAAAGACGCCAATACTTAAATAGGGCCTGATAGGTATTTTCCCGGGAATGGTTGAATTTAGGTTAATAGTAGAAATCCATTTGTTGGTTTGCCCAAAATCGGTGCGGGAGCGAAAGCCGCCTTCTTTCACAAATACCTGTTGTGAGAAAAAACCGTTGGTTTCATTCCTACCAAAGAAAAACTCATCAAACAGGTAGTCTTTTTGGAATTGTTCTTTTCCTGTGGAATAATTAAGCCTGAAACGGGTGTCGGGAATGCTGCCCGATTCGCTGTTGTTCCAAAGAAATCCGCCTCCAAATATTCTGATGTGCAAGCCTTTGTTCTTTTTGTTGTAGGTGAGCATATACTTAAACTCGGCAGACGTTTTAATAAAGTTGCTGCCCTGTTGGACAGAAGCCGTCAATTGATAAGGATTTATCACTCTGGTATCTTTCAACTCAAACAATGCTTCATTAACCGTGTAGTTGGTTGATTTCTTCACCTTTTCATTCAAGTCGCTGTCATATTCCAAAAAATCCTGAAAAACAGTACAACTACGAAAGGTGAGTTTTTTCGCCACAGAACTTCGGGTATTTTTTTTCCTGAAATCAATGGCGAGAGCTGATTCTATTTTATTGAAATTCAACACTTCGGGAAAAAGGTCGTAACTGAATCTTTTACCGGCTATGCTCAGCTTTATGTTGTGAACTTTGCTTTTCCTGGCATAGAAAGTATAACCCATTTTTCCTATGCCGGTAAAAGTTAAAGAAGCGGTACCGAACATGGGAACCAGTTCAAACTCAAACTTTTTAGAAGGCAGTAGGTGGTTGTAAAAGGCTATGCCTACTACTGTTTTGTCGTAGTTGTTCCAACCGGCAACAGGCGTAAAAAACAATTGTGTCCTGTCGGTATTTTCCAGGCTGCCAAAAAGCTGAAAGCGCAGTTTTTCTACTTTGTGCATTAGACCGGCTAACCGGTAATTATCATTCTTACGGTTGATTTCATTGGTTCTTTTATCGGCATCCAGTTTAAATTCATGGTAATTGTTGTTGATCCATTCAAAAGTTTTTTCACCCTCAAAACCCGGATACCATTTGGTGGCAACAACGGTATCAAATCGAAGGGCTGAAAGAGAAAAAGGTGCAGCGATAGTAGATCGGTTTTTTATCGTGATGTATCGCCTGCTTCTGTCTTGTTTGTTCTTTTTTATCTTTTTTATGGCGTAATCCAGTTTATCTGTTGTGGTGACAATATCATGGAAAAACCAGTCGAGGTTTTTGTTGGTGGTTGTGTCAAAGGCGCTTCTAAAATCTTCCGGCTGTGGATGCTTAAATTTCCATTGGCTGAAATAGTTTTGCATAATCTGGTCGAATTTCGAATCGCCAAGATAGGACCTGAGATGATCTATTGCCAGGGCAGATTTCGCATATACGATAGTGCCATAGTTGATATACATATATTTTTCTGAGGTCAGTTCTATCGGTTGGTCTAAATTTCTTCTTGCCGTAAACAGATAGAAAAGTTCATTGGCGTATCTCCTTTTATATTTTTCGAGATCAAGAAATTTCGAGAGTTTCGACATTTTGAAATCACCTAGCAAACCCATTTCAGGGTATTTGGTTTCGGTATAGCGGGTTTCGTAAAACGAGTTGATACCTTCATCCATCCAGGGGTGGTCCCGCTCATTACTCCCCAATATTCCATAAAACCAATTGTGGCCCACTTCATGAACGATGACGGTTTCGAGTTCAAGGGCGTTTGATGTGGCGCCAATGATGGTAATGGTTGGATATTCCATCCCACCGCCAGCGCTGAGCGCCCCTTCCACAGCAGTAAGATTATCGTAAGGATAATCGCCAATCCATTTGGAATAATACCACGCCCCGTCATGGATATACTCAATACTTTTCTTCCACAGATCAGCGTCATAATTGGTAAACATCGCCCAGGTCGTTATTTTTCTTCCTGAATTTGGCAGTTCCAATTCACCTTTCAGCACATGGTATCTTTTATCAGCAAACCAGGCAAAATCATGGGCGTTTTCCAGTTTGTAATGTAATGTTTTAGTCAGGCTATCGGACTTCGGAAAAGAGTAATCATGCTTAAAGTTTTCGATTGTATCAGTTTTTGCAGCAAGTTCATTAAGCCAAGCAAGTTCCTCTTCATTTTGCAAATTACCCGATGCGCCCACCACATAATTTTTAGGTAAAGTAATAGTCACGTTAAAAGAACCAAATTCAGAATAAAATTCTCCCTGGTCTAAATAGGGCATGGGATGCCAGCCTTGTTGGTCATACACCGCAGGTTTGGGATACCATTGTGTGATTTGATAGGATTGCCCTACATGTCCAAGGCGGGAGAAACTATCCGGTATTTTCACATGAAAGGGGGTGGAGATGGTGATAGTTTCTCCAGGAAATAATGGAGCATTAAGCATGAGTTTACAGATGTCAATGTCTTTCTCATCCAAAGTCCATTCTATATTTTGATCGTTGACCTTGAATACTAATTCATCTAAATAACCTCGCTGTTCACGCTTTGAAAAATAAAATCGGGTGCTCTTATTTCCAAGCTGCTGTTTGGCAAAGGCAGTATTTAATTCTTTGTAGGCATTGGGCCACAGATGAAAATAGATATAATTAAGCGTGTCGGGAGAATTATTTGAATACTCTATTTTAATAAAGCCATTCAATTCGTGAGATATGTCATTGAGGGTTACGTCAATCTTATAATTTATGTTTTGTTGCCAATAATCATCGTTGCCGGCATAAATCTTCCGACTTGATATAATTAAAGTTAACGATATGAAAAAAGTAAGCCGGAAATACTTCATAAAAAATGCTTAGAAAACAAGACAACTCGAAAGATAGTGAGAAAAAATAGAATTGATTT
>JAJRSY010000041.1 GCA_024278565.1 Bacteroidota bacterium | reverse complement strand
CATTCATAGTTATGGCGGATTGGTCTTTCACGATATCATTAAAAAAAGACATGCCGAAAAAGCGATGGAAGCGGGTGTAGACGGACTCATTTTGGTAGCTGCAGGTGCAGGCGGTCATGCAGGCACTCTAAACCCCATGAGCTTAATTGCCGAAATCAAAAAATTCTTTGACAAGACCATTCTGCTTTCTGGTTGTATCAGTACTGGCCAAGATATCGCCTCGACCCTTCAAATGGGTGCCGATTTAGCATATATGGGCACACGCTTTATCAATACCGATGAGAGCAAGGCTACGGATGAATACAAAAAAATGATCATTGAATCAGGTGCTGGCGATGTGGTCTATACCGCATCGATTTCTGGGGTACATGCCAATTTCTTGGGTGCAAGCCTGAAAGCCGCAGGTATTACCGAAGAAGACCTAAAAAAAGATATTAAAATAGATTTCGGAAAAGAATTGGACACCGAGGCCAAGGCATGGAAAACCATTTGGTCGGCTGGTCAAGGGGTGACAACAATTGATGATTCGGTTTCGGTTTCTGACTTGGTCAACACCTTAAAATCAGAATTCAAAACAGCTGTTGAAACACAGATCAAGGTGTTGGAAACCTACCCCAAATAGTACGTTACACTTCTTCTAGATACCAATTATCACTTCAAGCTATAATCCGCCATTTTTGTTCAAAAATGGTCATTTTTCAACTGTTTTTATCGCATTAATACGAAAAATTGACAATTTTGAGCAAAAACGTGAAAAATTGGAATTGGCCGATGGCGACTTTTTAGACCTCGATTGGAGCTTTTCAAAAACACCCACCCACAAAGTTGTCATTCTTTTGCACGGCTTAGAGGGCAACGCCCAACGTGCCTATATAAAAGGAAGCGCCAAGCTGTTCAATACACATGGCTATGATGTTTGCGCCGTAAATTTTAGAAGCTGCAGCGGAGAGACCAATCGTTTGTTCCGTTCGTACCATTCAGGGGCGACCGAAGATCTAGAAGCCGTAGTGCACCATATTCTAGAAACCAAAAAGTATGCTGAGATTTTTATCAAAGGGTTTAGTATGGGTGGTAATCTAGCTCTAAAATATTTGGGGGAAAGAACCAAGATGCCCAAAGAAATCAAGGCGGCCATAGCTATTTCGGTGCCCTGTAGTTTGCATAGTTCTTTAAAACAACTGCTCATGCCCGAGAATGTTTTATATGCGAATCGATTTAGAAAACATCTGGTTGAAAAATTATGGATCAAGCATGCGTTGTTCCCTGATAAAATTTTCGCCAACGACATCAAAAACGTAAAGACCTTAAAAGATTTTGATGATATTTATACCAGTAGGGCGCACGGCTTCAAAGATGCCCTTGATTATTATAACCAAAGTAGTTGTCTTCAGTTTTTACCCAATATCACTATACCTGTTTTGATCATCAACGCCCAAAACGATTCTTTTTTGGGCTCGGAATGCTACCCCCAGACCGAGGCAGAACAGAACAAAAATCTCTATTTAGAACTACCCAAGTATGGCGGCCATGTAGGTTTTAACGGTGCAGATAATGTTAGCTATACTGAAAAAAGGGCGTTGGAGTTTTGTAGTGAGGTGGTTTGAGGTTAGATATTGTTTATATTAGTAACTAAAATCAGGCATGGGTGTAATCAAAACCTGTTAGCCTAGAAGACCATTGCCGTAGTAGCATTGTATTTATTGATGATGTAACAAGTTAGCAAAAATTTGATATAACAAAATGGATTTACATAAAGAGGACATTCCAACATTAGACTTTCTTTTGGACTTACTTGTAAAACGTGATTCGAATATTTCTGAAGACGACCTAAAAGAGTTTGATAAATATAAAGAAGCAAATTCGGGTTTATTACACTCAGAATTTAAAAGGTTAATGTATTTTTTTGGACATTTTCAGTGTGGCGACCCAAAAAACGATGAAGGGTTATCGGAGTGGGTTGATATAAACTTGGGGTCAGCACAATTTAAGCATTCTGGCGGATTTAAAAATTTGTATGAAGGTTTAGAAAAAGACCTTGAGGACAAGGAATTTGAAAAAGAAAAACTAGAATATTCAAGAACAATCCGTGACCAAGAATCTAGGATTAGAGACTTAACCGAAAATTTGAAATTTATGAGCCTTTTAAAGCAATATTGGTGGTTTATTGGTGCTTGCATAGGACTTGGATTGCTTTTAAGAGGGTTTCTGGACAACATATAATTGACCCCGCTCCCGCCAGTTTCCTCTTACAGCGGACAAGTGCAACTAGTGGCGTCATGAGTGCATCGTCGCTGCAAATGCACCCCTTGTCATTCCGAACACCCCTCCTTGTCATTCCGAACGAAGTGAGGAATCCCTTCGGAGTGCCGATACCATCTTTCACCTGTCTTGTATGGTACGTATGAACCTCTTACCAACATCGACAACTTCACAGCAGAACCATAAAAATCATTCGTTGAGATTCCCTGCCTAGCCGGCAGGCAAGGTCCGGCAGGCGGGATCGTGCCTCGAAATGACAAAAGAGGCCTTGCGAGCAAGCCCAACCCACTCGATAGTTCCTCAATCAACTTTTCGTTTAAACGAACAAAATCATCATTCTAGGGTTAACAGCTTATTCGAGCTATTTTGCCCCCCTATCACACCTTATCGACCACAACCTTGTACGTTGGATCTTTCAGAACATTGACATCTATAATTTCATCTGCATTTTTCAATAGTCGAATACAATCTCTGCTCAAATGTTTGAGATGTATTTTCTTGCCGGCCTTTGCATATCGTTCGGTGAGTTTGTTCAAGGCCTCAATACCCGACATATCTGCAATACGGCTTTCTTGAAAATCGATGATCACTTCCTCAGGATCGTTCTGAACATCGAATTTTTCAGCGAACAAGGTGGT
>JAJRSY010000040.1 GCA_024278565.1 Bacteroidota bacterium | reverse complement strand
GTTATTGGGAGAGTTTGTCGGCCATCACCAATTGGAAGGCGAACACAGATCATTTATTCGCCCAACAAAAAGGAAAAGAAGCGTGGTACCAATGGTACAAAGTGAGAATTTGTCTTGTGGAACGAGAGTATGGGTTTGAAAGATAAAATGAACCTGTTTGAAAAGCACCCAAAAAAGCTGATTATTTTGGCTGTTCTTCTAATAGCCTACTATTTTGCTTTACCAAAACAATTGTTCAGCACCCCTACCGCAACAGTAGTGGAGAGCCGTCAAGGCACTTTGTTGGGAGCCAAAATCGCCGATGATGGCCAATGGCGATTTCCTGAGTTGGACTCCGTTCCCCATAAATTCAAAACCTGTTTGCTGCAATTTGAAGACGCCCATTTTCACCAACACCCAGGGTTCAACCCAGTATCTATGGTAAAAGCGGTTGGGACCAATATAGCTGCCGGCAAGACCGTTCGGGGGGGCAGTACCATCACCCAACAGGTCATACGCCTTTCTAGAAGAGGCAAAAAGCGTTCGTATGTTGAGAAGATAATTGAACTGGTCTTGGCTACACGATTGGAGTTTAGAGCTTCAAAAGCAGCCATTTTAAAACTTTATGCAAGCCATGCGCCCTACGGTGGAAATGTTGTAGGCCTTGATGTTGCCGCTTGGCGTTATTTTGGGCTACAACCCTATCAATTGTCTTGGGCAGAAGCTGCAACCCTTGCCGTTTTACCGAATGCCCCAAGTCTGATCTATCCTGGAAAAAACCAAACGAGACTACTTGAAAAACGGAACCGCCTACTCAAAAAATTAGTTTTCGAAAGGCATATCGATAGCACCACCTATTTACTTGCCTTACTTGAAGAATTGCCCCAAAAACCTTATTCACTACCTAAAATAGCTCCGCATCTGGTACAGTACATTGCTAAAAGAAACAAGGGAAAAAGAATCAAAAGTTCTTTGGATGAAACCCTGCAACGCAACCTGAACTCCATTGTGCAGAAGCATTACCACAACCTACGCCAGAATCAAGCTCACAATGCCGCAGTTTTGGTCTTGAACGTACATAACCGGGAAGTTTTGGGTTATGTGGGAAATACCCAAACAAGTAAAGAACATCAGAAAGATGTTGATATGGTGCAGGCCAATCGAAGCACTGGTAGTACGTTGAAACCATTGCTCTACGCGGCAATGTTGGATGCCGGTGAACTGCTTCCGAATATGTTGGTGCCAGATGTTCCCACACAAATTGCGGGCTATTCCCCAGAAAATTTCAATGAGGAGTTCAGTGGTGCGGTCAGGGCCAAAAATGCCTTGGCGCGCTCACTGAACATTCCCGCGGTACGCCTGTTGCAATCGTATGGTCTCGACAAGTTTCGAGATCAATTGAATGCCTTTAAATTGCGTGGACTCAACAGATCTACCGATCATTATGGGCTGACATTGATCCTTGGCGGGGCCGAAAGTAGTTTGTGGGACCTGTGCAAAACCTATGCAAGTTTGGCCTCGACGATCAATCATTTCAATACAACCTCTAGCGAATATTATTCGAGAGAGTTCACAGAGCCTATTTTGTACCAAGGTGAGGAAGTCGATTTTGGGGCACTGTCAACAGAAAAAACTGTTTTTGATGCGAGCAGTATCTACCTCACTTTTGAAGCGATGAAAGAAGTCAATCGCCCAGAAGGCAATGAATCATGGCAGTTTTATGACAGCAGTAAGGAAATAGCTTGGAAAACGGGCACCAGTTTCGGAAATAAAGATGCATGGGCCATTGGGGTGACCAAAGACCATGTAGTGGGTGTATGGGTCGGCAATGCAGATGGTGAGGGCAGGCCCAATGTTACGGGAGTCACAAGTGCCGCCCCTATTTTGTTCGATGTGTTCGATGTGATTCCAAAAAGCAGTTGGTTTTCAAAACCCCTTGATGAATTTACAGAGATCGAAGTGTGCTCGAAAAGCGGGTATTTGGTCACTGATATTTGTCCCGCGATAAGTATCTCCATCCCAAATAAACAGAATTATGTAAGGTCTTGTAGCTATCACCAGGTCGTTCATTTAGATGCGCAAAGGCAATTTCGGGTCAATTCATCTTGTGCCGATCTCTCAGGAACCATTGCCCAGTCTTGGTTTTCATTGCCTCCCCTGATGGAGTTTTATTATAAAAAAAAGCATCCGATCTATAAACCCCTGCCCCCTTTTCGAAACGATTGTAAAAACACCAATGCCCCACCAATGGCGTTTATCTACCCAAAAAATGGTAGCCGAATTAGTCTGGCAAAGAATTTTGAGGGCAAACAAAATGAACTGATACTCAAATTGGCCCATGCCAAACCCGAAACCAATGTCTATTGGTATTTGAACGATACCTTTATTTCGCAAACGAAAGACTTTCATGAAGTGGGAATTCTTCCCAGTATCGGAAAGCACAAAATTACCGCTGTAGATGCTCTGGGCAATGAAGTGATTGTCAAGATAACTATAGAGTAGGGGAATCCCCTTTGAAACAACAGTTTGAAAACCTATATTTACGGAATTGCACTATGAACTCGTCTTGAATTATTGTTTGGAACCGAGCCCGCCTGCCGGTAGGCAGGTGCGAAATTCGCAGGTAAAAGAATAACTCAAGACGAGTTCTATGCCTCAAAAAAATATTTGATCAATGGCCTATGAAAAATGAATATATAATCGCTTTGGATCAGGGAACGACAAGTTCAAGGGCTCTATTGGTTGATAGGGAAGGAGAAATAAAGGGAATGGTACAACAAGAATTTAAACAGATTTTTCCAAATCCGGGATGGGTAGAGCACGACCCTAAAGAAATTCTTGAGTCTCAAATGAGTGTTCTCAATACACTTATAAAAGAACAGAACGTAACGGGGTCTGATATCAAGGCAATCGGCATCACCAATCAAAGGGAAACTACCGTAGTTTGGGATAAAAACACCGGTGATCCTATATACAATGCCATTGTTTGGCAAGACAAACGTACTGCCGATATTTGTGAAGATTTAAAGAACATCGGACTTACCGAGCACGTCAGAAAGACCACCGGCTTGGTCATTGATTCTTATTTTTCAGGTACAAAGGTAAAATGGATGTTGGATAATATAGACGGCGCAAAACAAAAAGCAGAAAATGGTGATCTGCTCATGGGTACGATCGATACCTGGCTCGTTTGGAACATGACCAATGGTAAAGTCCATGTGACCGATTACACCAATGCTTCTCGAACCATGGTCTATGACATCGTAAACCTAAAATGGGATGATAAGTTGCTGAACGCATTGGGTATTCCTAAAAATATGTTGCCCGAGGTAAAACCTTCCGCACATCATTTTGGGGATTATGAGATCGATGGGACCAGTATACCCATTGCCGGAATAGCGGGAGACCAACAAGCAGCTTTGTTCGGTCAGGGCTGTTTCGAGAAGGGCAGTGCAAAAAATACCTACGGCACAGGATGCTTTATGTTGATGAACACGGGTGAAAAGCCCCAGTTTTCGAAAAACGGACTGTTGACCACTATCGCCTACGGTCTCGATGGAAAAGTGAATTATGCCCTGGAGGGAAGTATTTTTATTGCCGGGGCGGCCATACAATGGCTCCGTGACGGTCTCGAATTGATAACCGATGCCAAAGAGACCGAGGTTTTGGCAGACTCGGTCGAAGGTGAAAGTTCGGTTTACGTGGTGCCCGCCTTCGCAGGTTTGGGAGCGCCCTATTGGGATATGTACGCCCGTGGCGCTATATTCGGCCTTACCCGTGACACCGGAAAAGCACATTTGGCAAAAGCAACTTTAGAATCACTTGCCTATCAAACCATGGATGTTTTAAAGGCCATGGAAGATGATTCGGGAATTCAATTGCAGAATTTACGGGTTGATGGTGGTGCCTGTACGAATAACCATTTGATGCAGTTTCAGGCCGATATTTTGGATACCGAAGTGCATCGCCCTAAAGTAATAGAATCTACGGCTATGGGAGCGGCATTTTTGGCAGGTATTCAAGTCGGGTTTTGGTCGCAGGCAGATATTGACCAAAATAGGCCTATGGACCGTATTTTTAAACCTAGTTTTGATGAAGCTAAGCGCAACAGACTGTATGCCACTTGGCAAAAAGCGGTGAAAAGGACCCAAGGCTGGGCGAAAGAGAGTTCATCATAGCTATATTTTTAGTAATCTAATTGAACAAAACCACTAGATATGGATTTTACACTTTGGATTTCCTTTGTAGGTACCGTTCTGGTTTTGACCCTGACCCCGGGGCCAAGTGTTTTGCTTGTGACGGCAAATAGCATGAAATACGGGGCAAAAAAAACCACGGAAACCATATTGGGTGACCTATCGGCCAATTTGGTACAAATAATTCTGGCTTCTGCGGGTCTGGCATCTATCGTACTTTCTTCAGGTGAATTGTTTCAATTTATCAAATGGCTCGGGGTTTTGTATTTGATCTATATAGGGGTGAAAAAAATAGTGACCGAACCAGATATTGAAATAAGTACGGAAAAAGAGTTCCATAAAAGTTTTAAGGGCTTATATGCAGAGGGTTTTCTAATGTCGGCGGCAAACCCCAAAGCGATCATTTTTTTTGCGGTTTTGTTTCCTTTGTTCATTAATGGGTCGCTGCCTTTTTTAAAACAGGTAGTTATTTTAGCGATTACTTTTTTGGTATTGGATGGGCTTTCCCTCATGGTATACTCCTTCCACTTTAAAATTCGGAAGAATACGGGCAGTCTGTTTTTTCGGCGAGCAAGGCAAAATTTGTCGGCATAGCCGTAGCTACGGCGATAAATTTTAACGCCGATCGGCGGAAAAAGAGCAAGCCTGCCTGCCGGCGAGGCAGGCGGAAATTTCGGATTTTAAAGTGGAAGGAGTATATATACGCACTTCGCAACTAAGTTGAAGACGTATTTAGAGAATAAAAGAAAGGCTTCGCTTCAGAACAAAATAGTTGGTTCGTTGTTGATTTTAAGCGGGTTTTTGCTCTCTTTGGTACAGCGGTCGAATAAATAAATAGAGTAGTGGTGATATGAAAAATATAAGATTCTCAAATCTTGACAGGTCCAAGACAATTGAAAAATTATCAAAAGAGACTTTTGATCTTGTAATCATAGGTGGTGGTATTACCGGGGGGGGCATTGCTTTGGATGCAGCTTCCAGGGGATTGAAAGTTGCTTTGATCGAAAAAGGTGATTTTGCCTCGGGTACGAGCAGTAAATCCACCAAATTGATACATGGTGGGCTGCGTTATTTAAAACAGTTCGATTTTTGGTTGGTTAAAGAAGTAGGTTCTGAACGTGCCATTGTGCACAAGTTGGCTCCACATTTGGTGCTTCCCGAGAAAATGTTGCTGCCTTTGATCGAAAACGGATCTTATGGAAAATGGTTGACCTCAATAGGCCTTAAGGTATATGATATTTTGGCACAGGTGAGTGGTGGGGACAAACGCATAATGTTAGAAAAAAAAGAGGCTTTAAAATTGGAACCTTTACTTCCCAATAAAATTTTAAAAGGAGCCGGGTACTATGCAGAGTACCGCACCGATGATGCCCGCTTGACCATTGAAAACATAAAAACCAGTTTGCAATACGGTACCAAAGCCTTGAACTATGCCGAGGTGGTGAAATTCATTTATGAAAACGAACAAATAGCCGGTATAAATGTAAAGGATGTGGTTTCTGGAAAAGAATTTGCAATAAAGTCAAAATATGTAATCAATGCAGCAGGACCTTGGGTCGATGAACTGAGAAGCACCGATAATTCTAAAAAAGGAAAACGGCTGCACCTGACCAAAGGCGTACATTTGGTGTTTCCGTATGAAAAACTGCCCGTAAGGCAATCTGTTTATTTTGACATTCCCGATGGGCGCATGATGTTCGCCATTCCTAGGGGAAAGGTGACCTATGTTGGCACTACTGATACCAACTATGATAATGATAAAGATAAAGTATGTGTTAATTTGGCCGATGCCATTTACCTGATTTCAGCGGTCAACAATATGTTTCCCAGCATTGATTTGGAAATGGAAGATATTATATCTTCTTGGGCAGGGTTAAGGCCCTTGGTGCACGAAGAGGGTAAATCGGCCTCAGAACTTTCTCGAAAAGATGAGATTTTCACTTCTGGTACCGGGCTCATCAGTATTGCCGGTGGAAAATTGACAGGCTACCGTAAAATGGCCGAACGTGCAGTAAACCGCATTGCAAAAAAAATGGAAGAAGATCAAGGCAGGGAGGTAAAAGAATGTACCACAGAAAAAATTCCGTTATGTGGCAATGCCTTTAAAAAATACAAACACGTTAAAAAATACATCGCTGAGATCTATGACCGAATAAGACCTGACGGGTTTACAGAACATGATGCACGGTTCTTGGTCGCCAACTACGGAAAACAGACCGAGACCATTATTGAAACTTACGCTACGGTCAATAATAAAGACAAGAACGTTAGAATGGCCATTGCCGAACTTCGCTTCGGAATCGAGTACGAAATGGTGCAAAACCCAATGGATTTTTTTATCCGAAGAACCGGAAGATTGTATTTTGACATTGATGGCATGCGAAATTTGATGTCACCTATTTTAGATGAGTTCAAGCGCATATACAAAACCGATGACACCCAGATTCTTGCTTGGAAAGAAGAACTGGAGCGAGAAATCGACGGGCATTCTAACTTTTCGCTGGATAGAGCTTAATGCATAAACCGTCAACAAGCTTATTTTAGTTTAACATTACTGTGTGATTAAAAGACTTGCTTCATAATAATTAGTGAGTATATTAGCTAGCTAAAATCAAATAAAACCATGAACATGATTCTAAACCCTTGGCCTTGGTATGTAGCAGGGCCTTTGATTGTGCTAGTGATGTTTTTACTCCTTTATTTTGGAAAAAGATTTGGGGTATCATCTAATTTTGACACTTTATGCGCTATGGGTGGGGCTGGGAGGTTTGTCGATTTTTTTAATTTCGATTGGCGAAAGAAAGCCTGGAGCCTTTTATTTCTCTTGGGCACCGTGGTTGGTGGATTTATCAGTGTGCAATGGCTGACCCCTGACCCTACTATTGCCATCAGCCCTGAAACGGTCAAAGACCTATCGGCGTTAGGATTTTCAAATATTGGTTCGCAGTACCTGCCGACTGAAATATTCGGAACCGATACCATGTGGTCTTTGAAAGGATTTTTAATCTTAATCTTCGGGGGCTTATTAGTAGGTTTCGGATCGCGCTATGCAGGTGGTTGTACCAGCGGTCATGCAATTATGGGATTGAGCAATTTTGAATTACCTTCTTTAATAGCAGTCATAGGTTTTTTTATCGGAGGATTAACCATGACTTGGCTACTTTTTCCATTCATTTTTTGATTGTATAAGTAATGAAATATATAAAATTTTTAATCATAGGGGTTCTATTCGGTATAATTCTTAGCAAGGCCGAGGTTATCTCATGGTATCGTATTTATGAAATGTTCAAGTTCCAGTCTTTCCACATGTATGGTATTATTGGATCTGCTGTTGTATTGGGTGCTATTGTTCTTTATTTTGTGAATAAGGGATCTATAAAGTCTAGCATCGGAAAAAAAATATATATAGAGCCCAAAAAAAAGGGGTTTTCGAAAAACATGTTCGGGGGTATTCTATTCGGGCTAGGGTGGGCATTGATAGGGGCTTGCCCAGGACCTATGTTTATTTTGCTTGGTAGAGGTTCTGTGGCCATTGCAATCGCTATTTTCGGTGGTTTGTTGGGGTCGTTTTTTTACTATGCGGTCAAAGGCAAATTGCCTCATTGATAACCCTCAAAGGGTTGTTGTACACTTCTAATTGGTTTTCCCTAATTTGGCCTAAAAGTGACAAGACATTCGTAAAGCTTTCTATTGAACAAAGTGGTTTTAATCCAACTTATCGGTCAAGGCCTTAAAGACCCGTTTTACATTTTTACCATTGTACAATACATCGTATACTGCATCAATAATAGGGGTGTTGACCTTTTTAGAGAAGTTTGATTTTTGTTCGAAAGCACTTTTGGCCGCATAGTACCCTTCGGCGACCATCTTCATTTCCATCTGGGCACTTTTTACGGTGTACCCTTTACCAATCATATTGCCGAACATTCGGTTTCGGCTAAAGGTAGAATAACCAGTCACTAAGAGATCGCCCAAATAAGCAGAGTTGTTGATGTTCCTTTTCATTTTGTGAACCCGTTTGATGTACCTTTTCATTTCTCGAATGGCATTGCTCATAAGTACACTTTGAAAGTTGTCGCCATACCCCAGACCGTGGAAAATGCCCGCCGCAAGGGCGTAAATGTTTTTGAGCATGGCGGCATACTCCGTTCCTATAATATCATCGGATATTTTGGTCTTGATGTAATTGCTGCCCAGGTTTTCGGCAACCTGTTTTGCTTTTGTGGAATCGGCGCAGGCAATGGTCAAATAAGACAATCGTTCCAATGCCACCTCTTCAGCGTGGCAAGGGCCCGTAATAACACCTATATTCCCATACGGTACGTTGTATTTTTCATGAAAATGTGTACCAACGATCAATCCTGTTTCGGGTACGATTCCCTTGATGGCAGAAAAAACGGTTTTATCTTTAAACGAGACCTTGATTTTTTGAAGCTCACTTTCTAAAAATGCCGATGGAATGGCAAATATCAGAATATCGGCATTTGAGATCGCAACATTTATATCATCTGTAAGAACCAATTGTTCGGTGTTGAACGCTACAGAGGTCAAATAATTGGGATTGTGTTTTTGGGTCTTGATATATTCCACCGCATCTGTGCTGCGCATATACCACCCTACCTTGTCTTGGTTTTCCGTGAGCATTTTTACGATAGCAGTTGCCCAACTTCCACCCCCAAGTACCGTGAACCTCGTGTCTTTTTCCATCAGATGATTTATCGCTTCAAAAGTAAATAAAAAATAGGCATTGTAATGTGCATTATTTACTGTTGTAACCTACTCAATATGAACATATTGCAAAAACGGCACGATGCTTGTCTTATATCAAGTATAATTTAATACGTGAGACCATGAAAAACATAAAACTACTTTTCGGATATTTATTGATAGGCACCCTCTTGACTTCTTGTTACTCAGAAGTTATCATAGAAGATGGGTTTATTGAGGAACCTACATTCAATACCGATCAGGTTCTAAGGTCTTATGATTTGTGGTATGTAGATATCAATGAAACAAAAGGAAACGGCGAAGTGCCATTTCTACAACGTGCTTTTACGATTTCTTTTGAAAATGGGAAGTTATTTGCAAACAACAATATTGTAGGTATTGGTAAAACCGGAAATGGTTTTGGGATCGATATCGGGTATTACGGTGTGCACCAAGGTGCTGTCGAAATCGATCATGTATTGGACGGCAAATGGCTGTTAGATGTCTTTGCGGTCAACAACAATACCATTGAACTTTATGATCCACGTTCTGATACTTCTTATTATTTAAGAGGATATCAAATAAGTAATTTCGATTACGATATGGTTTTCTACGAGAACATCAACTATTTTTTACAGGAATATACCGCTTGGGAAAAAGTGTTCACCAGTGAGCAAGGTGCCCTAAATAATTTTGATGATGAGAATTTTCTACAGTTCAACCCGGGTTTCTTTAAATCCTCAATTGATGGACTGGGAACTTCAGTTCAAAACCTACAATGGGATTTTGAGGGTGATTATCAGGTGTATGACACAGAAAACGATGAAATGCTTAAAACTTTAACACTCGCTTACGGTTTTATGAGCAATGATTACTTTGAACTCTACGTTATTAATGACAGTACTATAGAGTTGTACCACCCGAGCAGTAAAACAGTTTATGAATTTAAGGGAAGGGAATTTACACAGTACTTAAAATCGGGCAAGAGTTCGATCGGCAAGAAAAGAAAAAAGACATCGAACCCCATAATGAAGGTAAAACGAAGTCGAAAAATATAAAAAGTTTTGGTTGGTTATTTAGTTAGAAATCGCCTCGGGTCTATACTCGGGGCGTTTTTGCTTTGAAATATATTTACTACCAATCCAATGGTTTTTTTACTGTTGTTCCATTTCAAGAAAAATGTCTATTTTAATAGGATTAAAACAATAGGCAAATGGACTCCAAATACCGAATCGAAATGGCCAATAAGGCTCATAAAGATATTCCTGGAAACCCATCTACGGCGACCAGTAGCAAAATCAAATTGAACGACCGTTCGAACGGAAAACCATTAAGAGTCTTGAGTGAGGAAGATTAGAAATTTTGGATGCATAACGGTTACGTTGTTATTAAAAACGCAATTTCAAAAGATCAAGCCAAAGAAACTGCCGATTTCATCTGGCAGTTTGTGAAAAAGACCCTGACAATAGTGAAACATGGTATGCCCCACCACGAGCCGAAATGCAAATGAAAGAACTTACCGGTACTGGCATGGTTGAGGTGTATAATCACCAATTACTATGGAACAACCGTCAAATACCAAAAATTTATAAGGCTTTTGTAGATGTATGGGGCACTGAAAAATTGTGGGCAACTATTGATCGTGCCAACTTGAACTTCCCCTTAAAGCCCGGGGTCGAAAAGAAGGGTTTTATTCATTGGGATTATGACCCAGAGAGCAAACCGCAAAATGTACAGGGTGTTTTGGCCTTGGCCGACCAGACCGATGAAAATATGGGCGGATTTCAGTATATACCCTGGTTGTATCGAAATTATGACACTTGGAAACTGACACGGCCAAAAGACCGTGACCGCTTTCAGCCTGATATTTTCAGGCTTAGAAAACAAAATTGTAAAAGTAAAGATGAAAGCAGGTGACCTTTTGATTTTCAATAGTACAGAGCCCCATGGTATTCGCCCCAACACATCAAAAACAAAGTGCGTATCGCACAATATATCTCTATGATGCCGGCCGAGGCGAACAATAAAGAGCTAAAACAATGGCGCATCAATTCGTGGAAGAACAGAATCGCCCCAGAGGGATATACTTTTCCCGGAGACCCAAGAAATTGGGAACGGGACAATTATAAAACTGCAAAATTATCAGAGTTGGGTAAAAAATTGTTGGGATCTCAAGACTGGTAAGCGTACAACCAAGGGCATGTTGGTCGCATTTGTTTTTTCAATGTGCCTTACGTAATAAACACTACATTTGCGCCCTTAAAACCATTTTGTGAAAAAGTACCTGAACCTTTTTGATTTCAAGCAAAAAGTTGATTATAAGACAGAGATCCTTTCGGGTTTGACCGTTGCCCTGGCTCTTGTTCCAGAGGCAATTGCATTTGCTTTGATTCCTGGGTTCTCGCCTTTGACGGGCCTGTATGCCGCTTTTGTGTTGGCATTGATCACTTCTATTTTTGGTGGGCGCCCAGGTATGATTTCAGGGGCCACGGGTGCTGTTGCGGTAATCTTCATCGGACTTATACTCGAATTGAAACGCAATATTCCGGGTATTGAACCAGAGACTATATTGAACTATGTTTTTGCAACGGTGATAATCGCTGGAGTTTTACAGATAATTGCGGGTCTATTGCGCCTCGGTAAATTTATACGGTTGGTGCCGCACCCCGTAATGTTTGGTTTTGTAAACGGTCTGGCCATTATTATTTTTATGGCCCAGTTCCCTAATTTCTATCAAAAAGGAACAAAAGACCTGCTTACAGATGCTCCCCTATACACCATGCTGGGGTTAACGTTCTTGACCATGTTGATTATCTGGGGCTTGCCAAAATTGACGAAGGCGATACCCTCTTCTTTGGTCGCAATCGTTGTTGTGTCAGCCATTGTTATAGGTTTTGGGGTTGATACGCTTACTGTTGCCGATACCATGAAAGAGGGTCAAACTATCAATGGTGGGTTTCCACCGATATCCATTCCGAATATTCCGTTGACTTTTGAATCGTTTAAGATTATTTTTCCCTATGCTGCCATTGTTGCTGGGGTCGGT
>JAJRSY010000039.1 GCA_024278565.1 Bacteroidota bacterium | reverse complement strand
TGCGCTTATTATTATGGACGCCACTCTGGCTTCTGCCTTTGCCGGATGGCAATACGGATTGATGGTGTTGGCCCTGTTGCCAGTTTCTATGTTGCTGGGAAGGTATTTTGCGGTGACGTGAGGAGGAGTTCGTAAAAATGGTTGGTCTTAGCGAGATGCGAAGACCAGTTGGGGTCATTTTGGGTTTATTGTTAAAATAACACCGAAACCATCAGGGTACTTGATTTCAATTCCATTCTTTTGCCAATAAGGATTATTCGATATTGTGAAAATTATTCCTAAACTCTCAGCATTCTTTTTTATAGCGGCTAATTCTTCTGCTGAATTGAGATAAAAAACAAGTAAATCATCTTCATCAGGACTATGGCTGACTTTTCCATTTGATTCAGTAAATTCTATGTGCCAATCTAAGTCTTGATATCCGAGAAATACTCCATTATAATTGGAATGATTTTTAAAACTTCCTATTACCTCTAATCCAATAAATTTAGTATAGAATTCAATAAGCGATTTCAAATTATCAGTATGTCTAGCGTATCTAAATTTCATATTCAACTTTGTTAACGGTCTCGGCTATGCGGTCGTGGTGGCTTTCAATCGTCTTAAGTGTCCACATTATAATTAAAGTTAATGATTTATAAAGAATTGTCAGCATATACTACTGCCACCATGCCGTATAGCCATTGTTGTGTGCCCGTGCTTTCTCTTTTTTCCGTCCGTGCGGTAGGGCAGACACACTCTTTGACAAGCTTTGGATTGAGTATTGGCTCGTGGGGCTTGGCAACCCGCCTGCGGTACGGGCAGGTGTGTGTGGCTGTGAAGCGTGAGCTTTATGTCGCATTGTTTCTATCATTATGCCACTTTTTGTTTGTAAAGGTGTTCTTGAAATTCAATAAACAGTCTGCTGATATTTGCCACATCACCCAAAATTTCTTTCGCATCTTCTAACGATTGATACTTGTTTGTCAGTAAGATTGGTAGTTTGTCCTGGTCGAGTTCATCAACACCTGTTTCAACGTATTTGCTCAATACAAATGAGATAAATTCTCTTTGTTTGTCGTTCAGTAAAGCAAAGATTGTTGCTTCGGCTGCTTTGGCCCTTGCTTCTCTGGTCATTGCAATATAGTCTCCATTGAAAACATATTCCAATACATCATACAAGTCGCTTTTTTCCATATCTACTAACTTCTGTAAAGTCAGCAAGTCGTCTTTTGGGAAACCTGCAGCATCTAAATTCTCCAATAAGGTTTTTCTGGTCATGGGATTACTCCACAGCTTCCGTAATTCCTCTTCATCTTTGAAAAGTTTGGGTAACTCACCAAACAGATTATTCAAAAACTCTTCTGCTGAAATGGGTTTACCATCTGCGCTCCAAAAGGAAGTGGAAACCATGTGTTTGATTTCTCTTTCTTTACCGTTTCGCAGTTTGATTTTAATTTTTTGCTTACGCGGTTTCGGCTCATCAGGATCTGAAACAACCGGAGGTATGTCTGGCTCTGGTGTGGGGTACGGCTTTGGTTCTCCTGGCTCAGGTTCTAAGGGCTCCCCGTCCCATTCAGGGTCGCTGAAATGTTTGTAGGCATCTACAAAATCGTAAATGGTAAAAAACTCTTTGCCATCAAACAATCGAGTGCCACGTCCAACGATTTGTTTAAACTCAATCATTGAATTAACAGGACGAAGCAAAACGATATTACGAATATTCCTTGCATCTACTCCCGTTGAAAGTTTCTGCGAAGTAGTCAAGATTGTTGGTACTGTCTTTTCGTTATCCTGAAACTGTCTTAATAGCCTTTCGCCTTCTTCTCCGTCATTAGCGGTTACCCGAACACAATAGAATGGGTCGTTGCTTTTTGCATATTGGTTTACCAAATCTCGTATCAGTGCAGCGTGTCCTTGATTCGCTCCAAAAATTATAGTCTTTTCGCTTTGATTGGCTTCCTCTAAAAAAATGTTCACCCTTTTAGCTTCTCGTTCTACAATCTCAATGCTGCGGTTAAAATCTTTTTCTTCATACAATTTCCCTTCTTCAATTTCACCTTCCACAATGGTATCATCCGAAGTGTAACGGTAATCATCTAGTGGTTTTGATACGTTTTACTTTGAATGGCGTTAAGAAACCGTCATTGATGCCTTCTTTCAGCGAATAGATGTAAACGGGTTCGCCAAAGTATTTGTAGGTGTCCACATTGTCATTTCGCTTGGGTGTAGCGGTTAAACCCAATTGTACTGCCGGACTAAAATACTCCAAAATGCCCCGCCAATTGCTTTCGTCATTCGCTCCGCCTCGGTGGCACTCGTCAATGATGATAAAATCAAAATAGTCTTTTGGATATTCACCAAAATATGGTTCGACAAGCTCACCAACCTTTGGCTCAGAAACCTTTTGTTCGTTATTTTTTGATTTGGACAACTGTTTTAATAGCTCAATATCATTTTTTATTAAAGCTATTTTTTTTGCCCGACTCCATTTTTGAACTTGTTTTTCCCTTTTAAATGCAAGGTCAACTCTATCAAAAATTTCATAGTAAACCAATTTTATCGGTAAATGCAATTTTGTATATTCTGCACCTTCACCATTTTTATGCTGTTCGATTCTTCTTGCTAAATCATTTGTGCTTCCTGTATAAAAACTTCCATCATTGCATTGAAGCACGTACATAAATCCATTCGCAACTTCATTTATAGCAATCTCATCAAAATCTATTTTCTTATCTATCCGGGTGGTTGGTAAGCCTTCGGTTGAGCTCAGTCGAACGCTTGTCGAACCAGACATAAACGACTGAAATATGGTAAAAAAGATACTTCCATTTGTCGGCACTTTACCTTTCTTCTTAATCTCACCGGGTTTTATCCGCACCAATGCGTCTTCGGGAAATGCTGAAAAGGAGTTGAATGCCTGATCAGCTAAAATATTACGGTCGGCAAGAAACAAAATCCGTGGCCTTCGTGACGGTTCGTTGGGCCGGTGAGCTTGTCGAACCGTCCAACGGGTTTGAAACAGCTTCCAGGCAATTTGAAATGCGATGGCTGTTTTTCCTGTTCCTGTGGCAAGGGTTAGCAATATCCGTTCACTGCCTTTTGCCAAAGCTTCTAAGGTGTTTTTAACGGCTATTTCCTGATAGTATCGGAGTTGCCAGGTGCCACTTTTATCTTCAAAGGGAATATTGGCAAATTTCTCTCTCCATTCGTTTTGCTCTGCAAAGGTTTTGTTCCAAAGTTCTTCAGGGCTTAGAAAGTCTGTTACCAAACCTTCTTCGCCTGTTTTCATACAGATTTGGTAAATGTCTTTTCCGTTGGTGCTGTAAGTGGTTTCCAATTGTAGTTTCCCGGCATATTGCTTGGCTTGCATTACGCCTTCGCCCACTTCCAGTTCATCACTTTTGGCTTCTACTACGGCAAGCTTGATGCCTTTATACACCAATATATAATCGGCAATAATTTTTCTGCCACGACTGCCACCCGATTGGATTTTACCTTCGGTTATGCGGTATTCACGAAGCACTTTTGAGCCTTCTACAACACCCCAACCGCAAGCCCTTAGCTTGGGGTCTATTAGTTCTGCTCTTGTTTCTGCTTCGTTCATAGTATTACCTTTTATTGAGCATTCTATTGAGTATTTATTCGTTTTCTTGCGCAATTTGCTCAATAGAATTGATTTTATAAAGCATTCTATAAAGCATTTATTCATTTTCTTGCGTGTTTTGCTTTATAAAATATTTCGTCCATTTTCTCTCGCCTTTTGTGGCAAGAATTCCTTTATCCACCATAGTTTTTAACATTATTTTTACTTTATATTGATTGATTTCTGCTCCAATTCTCTTATGAATTTCACCAAATCGACTATTAGGATAAGCTTTTACATCTTTTAATATCAACTCTTCTAACCGGTAATCTTCAATATTTTTTAAATTTGTTTTGCCCTTGAAATTTATTTGCCTCATAAATTCAGGATTAACCGAATAGTGAGTACCTTTCCCTTTTCCGGTTTTAATAATAAGATTGAACTTTAACAATCGCCCAAGCCAGCTTCTTAATCCGGATTGTTCACTTTGGTTTAATAATTTGGATAATTCAACTGCTGTATAAGATTGTTGTTGAGATAAAATGCCCAGAGTAATAATCTCTTTTTGTCTTAATGAGAATTCATTACTTGCTCTATCCATTAAACGAACAACATCTGTGCTTACAAACTGTTTTTTTACAATAACCGTAACACGGTCGTCTGTTTCTTTGACCACAGGTAACGGTTTTCCTGTTCCCAATAATTTCGCATAAACCAAATCATATCCGCTTCCTTCTTTTTCCATTAAGCCTAAGTCATAAAATACTTTTGATAAATGTTCATTTCTTCTAACGGATTGGCTCAGGATATTGGCCGGTGTAACCCCATAAGGTAAGGGACCGGGACTGTGTATTTCCATTCTGTCGGGAAAAATATTGATAAAAATATCTCCTCTTGTTGTATATGTTCTATGAACCAATGCGTTTACCACCAGCTCTCTGACAACTTCGATGGGAAAAAATGGGATATTCTTACGAAACATTCCTTCCGAAATTTCAAAGCTTTCCTGCCAGTCGGGAACATCGTTTAATATACGTTCGAGAAGCTCTTTCGGATTGAGAAAATAATCATCTAACAACAGTTTCCATACTTTTGTATCATTCTCATCATACCGTATAACTTGTATGGCAGGCGGATACAGTAAAGATGCTCTGTCGGTTCTTGTTCCGATCCATAAAATACCGAGATTGGTCAAATAACCGTTTTTTTGAAAAAAATAGAAATCCAATATTTCATCATCACTCATTTCTTTAATGAAGTTACTAACCCGTTGAGAGTTTCTAATTTCTCTTAAAAAAACTATCCGTTTTTGTTCATCATATCTATTTGCCGGCACTTTTTTAGTGATTTGTTCTTCCCAAGCAAAAGCATTTTTTTCGGCTGCCAGTCGAGCCATTTCATCAGGAGGAACAGGCTGACATTCATCGTGTATGCGGATGTAATATTTACCTTCGGTTGTTGATGCTATGGTTTGTGCATTTCTAAAAACTTGTACTCTGATATATTCGGCTTGATTGTCTGCTGTTTCGATCGTTACGGCTATACCTACATTAATGGTGCGATGTGTAATGTTTTTTTGGATAATATCCGGCCAATTTCTGTTCGTTATTTTTTGTCCTTTTGGGGGTAAATTCTCATTGTCCTCTATTCCGATATAGATAAAACCACCACGGGCATTAGCAAAGCAAACACAATCCTTTGCCAATTCATTCCAATCGGTTTGTTTATCCTTTAAAATCCGCAATGACTTTTTATCTATATTTTTACCTTCTTTCATAGGTTTGCTTCTATTTCGCTTAACTCTCCATTAAACGCCTTCTGCAAAATACTCTTTTTCAATTCTTCCAAATCATCAATTTTCTTTCTGTAAACAGCTTCTAACTTTTGCGTTTCGGCTCGCAGGCTATCTAATAGACGTACAATAGTTTGCTGTTCTTCAAGTGTGGGGAGCGGAATTGGGTATGTTTTTAACTTAGTACCATTGATATTTGCCTGATTAACACTTGAAATAACAACTGTCTTTCCGTAATCAAAAGCCATTTTACTATTTAAATAGTAATTCAAATAATCTGCATTTAGCATATCTTCTTTTCTGTGAATACGAATTAAATAACCAGCAAAAATTGCTGGCATTTCACCTTTATAAATTGCCGTTTTTCCTACCAATTCAGGACTGTTTGTTCTGTTGAACAAAACATCATTGTACTTTAAAAGGTATTGTTTATTGTCTTCTTCATTGTCCGAATATACAAGGCTCTTCCAATCAAATCGTCCATTTTGAATATTACCCATTCTCAATACAGGCAATTTCCCTCGTGATTGAGCTTTTGAAGATGTACCATACTCAACTTTCTCACAAACGTCTCCTAAGTGCCGCACTTCCCATTTTTTGTCATAGAGAATATTATCTAAGACACAATCAAAAAGCTCTTTAGCATTTTTGAGGTTTTGTTTTGCGTTGATTTCGAGAGCCTCAATCAACGCAAAAGCACGGTCGAGAATGGAAACTATGTGTTTTTGTTCGGGGAGTGGGGGGATAGGGATTTGGATAGCTCCAATTTGATTTTTATTAATAGAATTGAAAACAGCACCTGTATTACCTACAATCTCATTTTCGTGTTTGAGTAAAAAATTAAAAAGAAATTCTTTATCAATTTGTTTACCTGCTCTAATTGATGCCAAACCACGCCCAATACAAATTTTTTGTGTTGCAAAATTAATTGGTCCAACAGGTGCACGAACTGACATCAAAATATCATTTTCAACTGCTTCTTTCGTTATTTTTGTTGTCCATTTAGTTGGCTCTCCAATGTATTTATCCTTAAATTCCTTTTTCCCTTGATAAAACGGTAAGCCTTTGCCCTTATCATTATAAAATTTACTTTCAGGTGATTGTCCTGCTATGACCTCACAAACCTCTCCCAATTTCTTTATTTCCCAACCATTAATGTTGCCTTCGAGTGCCTCAGGCAACGCTTCGAGATCATTAGTCAACATTTTCTCGTTCCGGTGGTTGAGGCTCTCGTTCCGGTGGTTGAGGTTCTCGAAACCACCGTCTCTATCCCGATAAGCAACCGCTAATTCAGGTAATAATTCCGGTGTTCCATTAATTAATGCCTCTTTTTTCTTTCTGCTCCATCCCTGAATTTGTTTTTCCCTCTTAAAAGCATCAGCAACATTTTGATATTCTTCGTAATAAACCAATTTTACAGGGAGTCGTTTTTTAGTATGATTAGCACCTTGCCCTGCTAGATGTTGTGCAATTCTTAACTCTAAGTTGTTTGTGCTACCTGTGTAATAACTTCCATCGGCACATTCCAATATATACATCCAACCCTTTTTCATAACATCTCCGAAATTGAGTTAAGAACTGTTACCGAACTTCTGTCCATTTTAGAAAATGCAAACCATTTTTTGCCCAAATCTTTCAGACTTGCTCCAAAATGATAAACTTCTTTTTTAATATCTAATTGCAACTGTTTTGAGATATTTTTGGTAAAAATGGTAAATGCTACACCCTTTTTTCTTTTGGTAAAATGGGTTAAAACCGTATCGTCAATATAATTATCTATCAAAATAATGGTTTTTTTTGCCGAGCGAATTAAATCGGAAACAAAGGTGTAAGCATCAAATACTTGTCCGTTAAAAAAGATACCTTGGTTGGGCGGAAGATTTGCCTCTATTTGCAATTCTATTCCGTCCACTTTTTCGGCAATTTTTTGAACATTGTTTTGGATACGGTTCATTCGTTGGTTTAAAGCATATCCTTTTAAAAGATAATCTTTAAGAATCTTATTTGCCCAAATACGAAACTGTGTGCCTTCTTTTGATTTAACCCGATACCCAACAGAAATAATTACATCAACATTATAATATTCAACTTTTTTGATTTGAGTTTTACCTTTCATTGCTCCGTGTTGCGTGGTGTGTGCAAAAAATGCACATACCTCTTCTCGGTGCAATTCACCTTCTTTAAAAATATTGTTAATGTGTCGGCTAATAACACTTCTGTCTCGTCCAAATAGCGAAGCAATTTGCTCTTTATTAAGCCAAACAGTTTCTTCATCAATTCGTACTTCAATATGCTGAGCAAGTTCTTGTGATTGATATACTACAATTTCATTTTTCATAGCATCTCCGAAATTGCGTTAAGAATATCAGCACTTTGTTTGTCTAATTCTGCCATTTCCTGCAAAATTTCTTTTGGCTCACGCAAAGGTGCTTCTTCGGGTGTATTGGGGTTTTTTACACTCAAATCAAATGTGCTTTGGTCAACGTCTTTGATGTTTACCGTCCAGGAGTTTTCGCTATCGGCAAAGGCCTTTTGCAGCTCTACAAATTCGGCAAGGTCTTTTTCATTCAGCGGATTTGTTTTACCCAAGTTTCTATCAAGATTGAGTTGGTAAAACCAAGTCT
>JAJRSY010000038.1 GCA_024278565.1 Bacteroidota bacterium | reverse complement strand
TCTTGGGTTACTTAGTATTGAATATATAGTAGTATTTGGGTTTTTGGCCTATGAAATCATCAGGCGAAATGCCCAAAAACCGTTATTTTGTAAAAAATAAACACTCTTTATAGATCAATTCAATTTAATTTGTACATTTGAACTGTAATGAAAACAAAAGCAAATACATATTCTTCTTTCTGGGCAACCGCCCCGGTACGTTCTTTTGTTCCTACACGTCGCCGCCCGTAAGGGTGTATGCTATTCTGGAGATAGGTGAGTCCATTTCCGCAAAACAAAATCCATCTTTATTTTTTACCTTTTAAATTACACTAGCCATGAAACTGGTTATTGCTAACGAATCACATTTTAAGTATGCCGAGATTATTTGCGATACCATAGCGGAATCTGCAAAGGTCAGGGGCACCGGTATTGCCAAGCGAACACTAGAATATATTCTGAAAAAACTGCAAAATGGCAATGCGATCATTGCCTTAGATCGTGATGTCTTCGCAGGCTTCTGTTATATAGAGGTTTGGGGACATGAAAAATACGTGGCCAATTCAGGCCTTATCGTACACCCGAATTACAGAAATAAAGGGTTGGCAAAAAAAATAAAGAAATCGATTTTTGAACTTTCCCTTAAGAAATTTCCGAATGCCAAAATATTCGGTATCACTACAGGGCTAGCCGTCCTGAAGATTAACTACGCCCTAGGTTACAAACCCGTCACCTTTTCTGAACTCACCGACGATCCGGAGTTTTGGAAAGGCTGCCAGACCTGCAAAAATTTTGATGTTCTTACCCGTACCGAACAAAAAATGTGCTTGTGCACGGGCATGCTCTATGACCCGATATCAAAATCAGAAGCAAAAAAAGACAAGCTAAACAGCAAGGCATTCTCAAGATTAAAAAAGATAAAGGAAAAATTGTTCCTTAAAAAGAAAGTAAAATAGATTTCCGCAGTGTCGGAAATGAAATTAAATTTAGTACCATGAAATTAGTTTTAGCCTATAGTGGCGGATTGGATACCTCTTATTGCGCCAAATACCTTTCTAAAGAAAAAGGATATGAAGTTCATGCCGTGAGCGTGAACACGGGTGGTTTTTCTGTGGAGGAAATCACAAACATCAAAGAAAAAGCGTTAGAACTTGGCGCCACCTCCTATACCTCGATCGATGCCGTACAAACCTTCTACGACAAAGTCGTCAAATACCTCATCTTTGGCAATGTGCTCAAAAACAATACCTACCCCCTATCGGTAAGTGCCGAACGTATTGTACAGGCAATTGAAATTGTGAAACACGCAAAAAAAATAGGAGCAAAATACATCGCTCACGGCAGTACCGGAGCAGGAAACGACCAGGTACGCTTTGATATGATATTTCAGATAATCGCCCCTGAAATAGAGATAATCACCCCTATTCGTGATCACACCCTCTCACGAGAGGCCGAGATAGCCTACCTAAAAGAAAATGGCGTGGTCTACCCATGGGAAAAGGCAAAATACTCAATCAACAAAGGGCTGTGGGGCACATCAGTTGGTGGTGAGGAAACCCTCACTTCTGAAAAACCGTTGCCCGATTCGGCCTACCCAAGTCAGCTTCAGGAAAAAAACCCCGTTACTATTAAACTGACTTTTGAAAAAGGAGAGCTGCTTGCCATAGATGGTCAAAAAGACACCCCCGTAAACAATATCACCAAACTGAATGCCCTGGCCTCAACCTACGCCATTGGTCGTGATATTCATGTGGGCGATACTATTATAGGCATAAAGGGTAGGGTAGGTTTTGAGGCTCCCGCACCCTTAATCATTATAAAGGCTCACCATTTATTGGAAAAACATACCTTGAGCAAGTGGCAACAGTTCCAAAAGGAACAGCAGGGCAACTTTTATGGTATGCTGTTGCACGAAGGCAATTATTTAGATGAAGTAATGCGGAATATAGAAGCGTTTTTAACGGATACCCAAAGAAATGTTTCCGGTGATGTTTTTGTTGGTCTGTATCCCTTTCAGTTTCGATTGAACGGCATATCATCAAGGCACGATTTGATGAACGCTTCATTTGGAAGTTACGGTGAAATAAACAAAGAATGGACGGCCGATGATGCAAAGGGTTTTATCAAAATACTTTCAAATGCTGGAAAAATATACAATCACGTAAACAACAACAATGATTAAAATAGGCATCATAGGTGGCTCAGGATATACTGGTGGGGAATTGATTCGAATCTTACTGAACCATCGGCAGGTAAAACTGGATTTTGTGTACAGCACCACTAGGGCCGGTAAAAAAATTAGCACGGCACACCCCGACCTATTGGGCATAACCAATATGAATTTTACTGGAAACGTGGATCTAAACATAGACCTTGTTTTTCTATGCTTGGGCCATGGCAATTCGACTAAATTCCTCAACGCACACCTTTTTTCGACCTCTACAAAAATCATTGATCTAAGTAATGATTTCAGATTGCAGGCAGATGCTTCCTTAGGTAAAAAAAAATTCATCTACGGCTTACCTGAAACAAACAGGTCTAAAATTCAAAAAGCAAACTATATAGCCAACCCCGGTTGTTTTGCAACCGCTATTCAATTGGCGCTGTTGCCTTTGGCCAAAGAAGGGGCGTTGAATAATGACGTTCACATCAATGCGGTTACCGGAAGTACCGGAGCGGGTGTGCGCCCATCGGCAACCACACATTTCAGTTGGCGCAACAACAATGCAAGTTGGTACAAACCATTTACGCACCAACATTTGGGCGAGATCAACGAAAGTCTTACAACGCTTCAAAATAATACGGGAGCATTGTTCTTCCTTCCCAACAGGGGGAATTTTACCCGAGGAATCTTGGCAACGGCCTACACAAGTTTTAAGGGAAGCGTATCAGAGGCCATTAAATTGTACAATGATTTTTATGCCGGTGCCGAATTTACTCAAATTACCGAGGAGCCCATCCATCTAAAACAAGTGGTAAACACGAACCAGTGCCACATTCATTTACATAAACATAAAGACACATTGCTCATTACTTCGGCCATTGACAATTTGCTCAAGGGAGCATCCGGTCAGGCAGTTCAGAACATGAATTTGATGTTTGACTTAGAAGAAGGTATGGGTTTGCAATTGAAGGCAAGTGCTTTTTAAACCTGCAAGAAACACCTGCAAGGTTTCCAAAAGACCTGCAAGGTTTCCAAAACCTTGTAGGTCTGAAAGCAACCAGCATGAAACAGATTCCCGCCATTGCGGAAATAATATAAAATATCCATTCATGAAAATAGCCATTATAGGAGCAGGAAATTTAGGATTATCGATCGCCAAGGGTGTATTGAACTCAAACGGTGCGACTACTATGTACCTGACCAAAAGAAATGTGGAGAGCATCAAAGATTTTGAAAAATACGGTAATGTAACGGTTACGACTAATAACAGAGAGGCTGTTGAACAATCGGACATCCTTATTTTTGCCGTACAACCGAACCATATCGAAAAATTGCTCACCGAGGTCAAAGACCTCTTGACCGAAAACCATGTGGTCATTTCAACCATTACGGGCTTCAGTATTGAAAAAATAGAAGGCATCATCGGCAAAGATCAAAATATCGTTCGAAGCATGCCCAACACGGCAATATCGGTAGGCAGATCAATGACCTGTATTTGCAGCAATGAAAAAGGC
>JAJRSY010000037.1 GCA_024278565.1 Bacteroidota bacterium | reverse complement strand
ATTGCAAAAAAAAATGAAAAAACAAAACCTAAATCAAATTGCGGGTTCAGGCAAAGCCAAAAGAACCTGCCCGTCCGGCAGGCGGGCATGACCACCCCCAAAGGAGGTGGTTTTTCAAGTTGAAATAAAAGGCTTTTGCGAGAGCTTATTCAAAGGGTCCTAACAGCCTATCGCCATGAATTGATTAATTTCACAAAGTGAAATATCTAGTAACCATACTTGTACTTGCCTCAATGGCATCGATTATTTACGGCTTTAGGCTAGAAGAAGAACCTTTGGCCAATAAATTTATAGGGGGCGGTACCGCAGTATTGTTTTTGGTGGCCATGCCCCTGTTCTTATATAAAGAGGGTAAGGGCAAAAAGATAAATGATTATATGTTGACCGAAGAAAATATTCGAAAAATGCAGGGGAAGGAGCCAAAAAAAACGGAAAAACCTTAGTTCAGATCATTGGCGCAAGAGAAATAGCAAAAGATTACTTCGCTGAAAGATATAAGACCCGACTTAATATACCTGATGGTCAGTGCAGACAATTGACCTAGGCATATTTCTTTCATAAAAACCCATAGACTGACTGAAATTGTTCGCCAAAATTCTTAAAAAAACAGTTTAATACGAATAGTAAGCCATAAAATTAGGATATGTGTACATAATTAAATATCTTTATTGCACCTAATCACGTACAGAATGGAAGCAATTAATATTACCGAACTACGTAAGAATATGAAATCGACGCTCGATAGGGTTGTTGACGATAGCAAGGAGATCATTATTCACAGGCCAAATCGAAAAGATGTTGTATTAGTGGCTTTAGACGAACTGAACTCTTTAAAAGAGACCTTGTTCTTGGTGTTCTCCGATAAAAACAGAAAGCGGTTGCTAGAAGGAATAGATCAGGTCAATACCGGTAAAACCACTGCTATAAAAATAGATGAGCTTTAAAATAGAGTTTACCGAAACCGCAATGGAGGACTACCAATATTGGAAAAAAACCAATAATAAAAAGGTTATCTCTAAAATTAAATCGCTACTTCATAATATTGTAGAGACACCTTTTGCGGGAATTGGCCAGCCAGAGGCACTAAAGTATGACTTGAAAGGGTATTGGAGTCGAAGAATCAATAGAGAACACAGGTTGGTTTACAAGGTTGAAACCGATGCTATTTATGTCATTCAACTAAGAGGGCATTACTAAACCAAGTTGGCCATCCCCGAAAATGGCATGATAAAGGCTTGTAAATCATTGGTTTTATTGATGTTTACATAGATTTTAAAATTGGGAATCTTTTCGAAACACCGAAAAATCTAAACTCATAAACTACTTATGGTCAAGGTTTTATTCGCTCTGATTCTGTTCGATAACTGTAAATTCGAAAAAACGGGGATGGCCAACTAAACCAAGGTGTATAGCTGCTGAATTCTATTTCCTTTTTTTTACAAAAAACCGTTTCAATAAATCAGAGGCTTCCCGTTCCAAAATGCCCCCCATTATTTTGGTCTTTGGGTGCAGTTTCGTGCCCATGGCCCCACAGCCCCTTTCAGGGTCTTTGGCAGCATAGACAATTTTAGAGATCTGGCTCCAGTACAAAGCACCCGCACACATTTGGCAGGGCTCCAAGGTTACATAAAGCGTACATTCCTTTAAATATTTTCCTCCCAAAAAATTGGACGCAGCCGTAATCGCCTGCATTTCGGCATGGGCCGTAACATCGTTCAATTGTTCGGTCAGGTTATGGCATCTTGCAATGATCCTGTCTTGTACCACAATGACCGCCCCAATGGGCACTTCTCCCTTTTCAAAGGCAACCTCGGCTTCTTGAAGGGCCTTTTTCATAAAGTAGGTATCGTCGAAGGGTAAAACCATAAATCCAAAAATACAACTTTAACCATGCCAATAAGGTTTTGGGAAAAATGATTTTGCCGTACTTTTATTCCTTACAATATAAAGCATTGGTAGTTCGTTGGTATACCATATATCAAAAGATATAAAGACAAGCCCAAATCGACAGTTCAAACGTAAAAGAGTATATAAAGAACCCCATTAATGAGCAGTAGAACATTATTACAATTCATCTTACTTAACATTGTATTGTTGTGGGGTTTGGTGATTTCGGCCCAAGATACCATTCCAACAAACCAATTGGGGGATTCAACCAAAATAGACACCATTGTCATACGAACCCTCCCTTTTAAAGTAAGGCACATTCCCAGAGGGGTCAATTTGGTCAATCCTAAAGTCAGGTTTAAACATACCAAGCCTCTTGACAAACTTTTTAAAAAGTTTCGTACCCCCTCTTTTTGGGAACGGATAAACCAGTTGGGGCTGAATGTCAGTGAGGTGGCCTTTATAAATTGGAAGGCCGGAGGCAATAATTCCATTTCCGCCCTGGCAAACGGCAGGTTTGAACGCAATTATAAGTTCAGGCACGTACAATGGACCAATATTTTGGATCTGCGGTATGGGGCAAACATTCAGGAGGGGCAAAAACCCCGTAAGACAGAAGACGCCATCAGGTTCAGCTCCACATTTGGCTATCGAAGAGATACCATCAGCAATTGGTACTATTCGGTCAAGGCCAATTTCAACACCCAATTTTACAGTGGTTTCAGATACCCTGACCGAGAGACTCCCGTTTCACGTTTAATGGCACCGGGCTATGTGTTTATTGGTGCCGGTACCTCTTATATTCCCGAAGGGAAGAAATTCGATCTTTACATTTCCCCCCTGACCTTAAAGGCCACTTTTGTGCTAGATCAAAATCTGGCCAATATAGGTGCGTTTGGGGTAGAAAAAGCAGTTTTGAACCCAGACGGAACTATTCTGAAAGAGGGTGAAAACCAGTTTATCGAACTTGGTTTTTTGATTACCAATAATTGGGAGACCCAAGTGGCAAAAAACGTTGAAATGCGGCATAGAATCAGCCTTTATACCGACTACCTTTCAAGTTTTGGCAATGTGGATGTTGATTGGGAACTCAATTTCAACTTCATTGTGAACGAGTTTATCAGTGCCAGTCTGGGCACCCATGTCATTTATGACGATGATATTCTGTTTGATGAACAAAAAGATGCAAATGGCCTTATTACCGATCCCGGAAAACCCCGTATACAGTTTAAACAAATTTTGGGGGTTGGTGTGGCTTATAGTTTTTAGGCGCGTTTCACAATCTTGAATTCAACCTCTATTCAAAATATTTGTTGTATTTCTTAATGATTTTATCACGCTCTCGCTTTTGTTTCTTGGCAGATTTAAAGAGTGGTATGGTGCTGCCGCCCTGAAGAGCACCTTGCCCCAGGGCCAATACACCAAATATTTCGCCAATAGCGTGAGGGTTTTCTTGGGCCAATGATAAAATACCGACAGCGGAGAAAATCACCGAAGTGGTCGTTAAAATAATACCAAAGGTTTTCCGCTTTCTCCTTTTCTTATCAAATTTCAAGATATTGGTAAAATCGATTTGAATTTCTTGCTGGTTCAAATCGAAATTTTCTACCGCTAGACCAAAGTTATCCAACTGTTTTAATTCTTTGTTCTTAAAAAATTGAGCTTGTACCTGTACAAAAATGCACATAAACAAAAGTAATCTTGCTGTTTTCATTTGGTGTATTAAAAAGTTTGTTTGTACCTTGAGTGCAAATTGTCGATTAAATCTATAAAAGGGCGTACGTTCATTTTTTCCCCGCCTGAACGGCGAAGTCGGGCAGGCTTCTTGCCGATTGGGAATCTGCCAATCTCTTCTTCGTCAAGGTTACCGGTCAATTTCAACGATTCGTCCACAAGGTCGTATATAAAGGTTTTTGAGGCTTCGTCACTGCTCTTTCCCGTGGTGGCATCGCCGTCCCCATCGGGAATATACAATTTTTCGAGAATCAAACCCTCAATCGCAATCACCGTCACAATCTTCGGCGTTCTCATAATCCGCCTGCGTTATCTTATACAGAAACCCATCGTTGCCGATAGATTCGTAATTAGAATCTCGAAAAAGATTTCTGTTTAAAGGCTCTGAGAACTCTGAGGTTCCAATGACGGTATAACTCGATCTCCTTTGCCCATCAAATACTATTTGCACAGAGTCCGCTGAACGAAACGAAGATCTCGGTAAGCCTTCTCGTTCACTTTGCGGAAGTGAACTGGGGTCTACACCCCTTCTCACGTTGCTGCCTTCGATCCTTTCTGAAACCTGAAGACTGGTAGTGCCTGTGACGCTTGTAATAGGGTTACCCTTTCTATAAAAGGAAACCTGAACGGTTACCTCCGATTCGTTTTGAATGATATACTTCCTTAAGAATTGTTCAGGTGTTGGTATACAGGAACTGAATAGCAACAATAGAATTATAATAACTTTTTTCATAAGTAACAGCTAATTTAATATTAATGCCAATTGGCAAAAAGTTCTGTAACATTATTTCTTGTCGGGTTGGCTGGGTTTTGCCGAATTAAGTTATTTCGCCACTGTTCCCAAGAAGTTACACCTCGCATAGCCCTTTCCAACTGTACTATGGTGAAACCAGAAACATTATCTATTGGCCGCGCATTATTTAATCTGGGTGTGGTTCTTTGATTTAGGTTGTCCAACATATCATAACCTGCAGAGGTATAGAATGGATCGCCCGTTATTGTCCTAATTTGAAAATCCTCATCTTCATACGTATAGTCTGTTTGGCGCAGCACAGTTATGTAACGGTGTCGTGTCAAAACGATTTCTATGGTCGAGGCCCAGGTCTCAAGTGTTCTACGTGCATTTCTTGCAGCTGGGTATAGTGGGTTGTCACCGTTGAACAGCGGCTCAGAAAAGAATACATCTACATAACCACGGTCAACCAACCTGTTGTATTGTTTTTTGTTAAGCACCCAATGTGCGCTATGCGCCAGTTCATGTGTTATGGTGCCATATACTACATCAGAGCGATTGCCCCATGCTTTTAATGCAATGTCGGCACCTTTATAAATTCTTCGTTGTCGGACGTGGCTGGAGCGACCACCATTGCGAACGGCAGCGATTTTCATTTGACGTTTAAATGTTGCATTTCTCTGGGGTGGACCTAGGCCCAATCGAGAACCGTAGTAATAGTCCATAGCCCCCTGGTGTATAATGGCATAATACTGCTGTGCATCGTTTACAGTGGCACTAAACCTGTGGCCCAGGTCCATATTCCAATCGCCCCTTCTTTTTGGACCGTTTAATCCAGCTTGGCTACCTCTTGCGCTAAAACCACCCAACCCGATATTGATTCCACCCGTTGTTATACTAAATTCATAGCGTTCCCATTTAATGCTATAATTGGCCTTTCTTCTAAATCTTCCATCACACACATATCGACCTGTACTGTTGGTGAACCCCCTATGAGTAGTAAACCATCTTCTAGCCAAAACTTGAACTCCTGTAACTGGTATAAAGTCTCTTACCACATCATCCCACACCCGTATCGTGCCCGCCGGCGTCCATTTCCGCCGCCGTGCCGATTGGAGATCGCCTGCCTCTTCTTCATCAAGGTTGCCTGTCAATTTCAAAGACTCGTGCACAAGGTCGTATATAAAGGTTTTTGAGGCTTCGTCACTGCTCTTTCCCGTGGTGGCATCGCCGTCCCCATCGGGAATATACAATTTTTCGAGCACTTGGTGCTTTACGCCGCTCGGCAGGGCCTTGTCAACAGTTACCGCGGTGTATTGGGGCGTGGGCTGGTTCTTGGGCACCGAGGGGTCATGGTACGAGTCGCCCTGCTTTGTTATGTTCCTGTCCAAGGGGTAATCATATAGTATCAGCGTACTGTCCTGTTTCAGTATGTCGAGCTCTTTTTCGGTCTTTGGCCTGAACTTGAT
>JAJRSY010000036.1 GCA_024278565.1 Bacteroidota bacterium | reverse complement strand
CCTTGCTATAATCGATCATAAGCACGCCCAGTTTTTCTTGCTTGTCGAGTCCGGCTTCCTTTAAATAGCCGCTCCAATTAAAGTCGGGGCATTACCGTGCGCAAATCGACCACATTCAACATATTGTACAGGCTGACCAAATCACGGGTCTTTTCTTTTTCAAGGTGTTTTTGGGCCAAGGTGGTTTCCAAAGCCATAACGGTGGTAGCAGCAGTTGCCCCATCGGGTAGACCGGCCAAATCAAACATTTTACCAATATGTGCCACGTATTTGGCCTTGATCTCTTCAGAACGTTCATCGGTCTTTAAATAATATTCCCTATCAGGAAGACCAAGACCACTTTGCCATAAATACACCGTATAAATCTCAGGGTTTTTTAAATCTTGGTATACAAAAAGAGCAAACGGAACACTGATATTGTTCTTGTTCGCATAAGCAAAATACTGCGCTAATTCACTATGATTCTTTAGGGTATCTATTTTTTCGAATTCAGCTTTTAAGGGTGCTAGGCCTATTGCGTTTCTTTTCTCCATGTTCATATAAGAAGCATAAAGGTCGCCCACTTTTTGCTCATCAGACCCATTGGCGAAATCACCCGAAGCCGATTCTTCTATGATGGCCTTTACCTTATCTTCTGACTCTTCGTGCAAAATCATACCAATACCGTAAGACGACTTGTCATCAGGAATTTCGTTGGTTTTCATCCAATTGCCATTTACGTATTCGGTGAAATTGTCTCCAGGGTTTACCGAAAGATCCATGTTTTCTTTGATAACACCAGAGGAGAGTTGTTTTTCAACGGTTACCGAAACATCTTCTTGGGCAGCGGCATGGTACGCCCCTACCAAAAAAAGCGTGGTCAAAAATTGTAGTTTTACTTGAGTACTTATTTTCATATTAATGTGTTTATAGGTTCTTTTTCATTAGACTATAGGTTTCTGTGATTGTTACACTAACCATGTTAATTTTTGGAAAAGGTATGCTGGGTCTTGTATAAAGCCCTAAACAGCAGAACTACTGCCGAAATGTTTACTTTCTACTTCTGTGCCGTTCTCGTGCCAGTAACGTATTCTTTAATAGCATTGCAATGGTCATAGGGCCAACCCCCCCAGGTACTGGCGTAATAAAAGATGCTTTTTTACTGACATTCCCAAAATCGACATCGCCGGTTATATAGTACCCTTTTTCTTTGGTTTCATCAGGCACCCTTGTGATACCAACATCGATAATCACGACATCATCTTTAACCATTTCAGCCTTTAGAAAGTTAGGCACGCCCAATGCCGAAATGATAATATCTGCCTGTGAGGTGATCTGGGTGATGTTCTTGGTACGGCTGTGGGTCAAGGTTACGGTTGAATTCCCCGGCCACCCTTTTCTACCCATTAATATGCTCATGGGGCGACCTACAATATGGCTTCTACCGATTACCACGGTATGTTTGCCTTGGGTCTCTACCTTATAGCGCTCCAAAAGCTCCAAAATTCCGAAGGGTGTGGCGGGAATAAAAGTGCTCATATCCAAAGCCATTTTTCCGAAGTTGGTGGGGTGAAAACCATCAACGTCCTTATCAGGATCAACGGCCATCAATACCTTTTGCGTATTGATTTGTTCAGGCAGGGGAAGCTGCACTATAAAACCGTCAATATCATCGTTCTGGTTCAACTCCTCTATCTTCTTTAACAGTTCTTGTTCAGAAGTGGTATTTGGCATTTGAACCAAGGTCGAATCAAAACCCACCCGCTTGCAAGAACGTACCTTACTGCCCACATAGGTCAGACTGGCACCATCGTTACCAACGAGAACCGCGGCAAGATGTGGCACCTTTTCGCCTCTTTCCTTCATTTTGGAGACCTCAACGGTGATTTCCTCTTTTATTTGGTTCGATACCTTCTTACCATCAAGAATTTTCATATGCCATGTCTTTTGTCTTTCGTCTTTAAAAAGTAACAAATTCACTCGTAAAGCCCCATACTGATTTAGAGTGAAAAGGTTTACTTCATCCCCTTCATTCCCCCCATCATCTGCATCATTCTTTTGCCACCACCACCTTGCATCATTTTCATCATCTTGCCCATTTGGTCAAACTGCTTTAAAAGCTGGTTTACCTCCTGCACCTCACGACCACTGCCTTTTGCGATGCGTTTTTTTCGGCTGGCATTCAATTTTGCCGGGTTAGATCGTTCGTCAGGGGTCATTGAATGTATCATGGCCTCAATATGTTTAAAGGCATCATCATCGATATCCATTCCCTTTAGTGCTTTTCCCATACCGGGGATCATGCCCATGAGGTCTTTAATATCCCCCATTTTTTTTATCTGCTGTATCTGTGATAGAAAATCATCAAAACCAAACTTGTTCTTGGCGATTTTCTTTTGGATCTTTCGGGCCTCTTCCTCATCGAACTGATCTTGAGCCCTCTCTACCAATGAAATTACATCGCCCATACCCAAAATACGGTCGGCCATTCGCGAGGGGTGAAAGACATCAATGGCCTCCATCTTCTCTCCCGTTCCAATAAATTTTATGGGCTTGTCTACGACCGATTTAATCGAAATGGCGGCACCTCCCCGGGTATCACCATCGAGCTTTGTCAGCACTACCCCATCAAAATTCAAGATATCGTTAAATGCCTTTGCAGTGTTCACTGCATCTTGGCCCGTCATTGAATCGACCACAAAAAGGGTCTCTTGTGGCTGTATGGCCTTATGAATGTTCGATATCTCGCCCATCATCTTTTCATCGACCGCCAAACGACCTGCCGTATCGATAATGACCACATCGTGCCCGTTCGCCTTCGCATGGGCAATACCTGCTTGCGAAATGGCTACGGGGTCGTTGTTGTCACGATCTGAATAGACCTCAACACCAATCTGTTCGCCCACTACCTGTAACTGGTCAATCGCTGCCGGACGGTATACATCACAGGCAACCAACAAAGGGTTCTTTTTCTTTTTTGTCTTTAGAAAATTTGCCAACTTGCCCGAAAAAGTGGTCTTACCTGACCCTTGCAAACCTGACATCAATATAATCGAAGGGTTTCCTGAAAGATTGATGCCCTCACTATCGCCCCCCATGAGCTGGGTAAGTTCATCTTTTACGATCTTGACCATCAATTGGCCCGGCTGTAAGGTAGTCAATACGTTCTGGCCCAAAGCCTTTTCACGCACCCTATTGGTAAACTCTTTGGCTATCTTGAAATTGACATCGGCATCTAACAAAGCCCGACGCACTTCTTTGGTGGTCTCGGCAACGTTGATTTCGGTAATCTGCCCGTGCCCTTTGAGAACATGAAGGGCCTTATCTAATTTTTCACTTAAATTATCGAACATCGGCTTGCTTTCTTTTGAAGAAAAGCAAATTTAGCGATTAGTTGTGGAAAGTACAGGGGTATGGCCTTAAAAAAAATAAGTCCTCCCCCAACCCCTCCCGAGAAGGGGAGCCGACCTGCTGACCTTCGAAACTGATGAACATAACGGGATTTAGACCGCTAGGCAAGATTATGGTTATAACCATAATCCAATATCCAAAAAAAAAGCACCCATCTAACGATGGATGCTCTTTCAAAAATGTGGAAAAAAAAAGGGATCAAATTTTTTCGAAGGTCAAATAATCCGCATTGTTATGATCGTCGATATCATCGATCAATTCAATTCTTGAACTTGTATATTGCTTAATATCCCAATCATCTTCCAATGTCTCAAATAGGTCTGGTGTTGTGAAAAAAATATTGAAATCAATATCGTCATCGTCACTACTCTTATCACTATGGCTCGATCCTGTAAGGGACCAAGTTCCAGAGACAGTGGCACTACCATTGGTAGAGCTCAAAGTGCCATCTGTATTAAAAGTGAAACTATAACCATCATAATCAATGGTCCCTTCCTTACCGGAATCAACATAATAGGTTATTTTCCATTGGCCCGACCCGACAAAGGCCTTTATTTCGGCCATATCCGCACTGGTGATTTTATCATCATTGCCACTCTCGTCATTGCTACAAGAGTTAAAAGCAATGACCGTGCACAATATAATAATTGTCTTTAATAAAAGTTTAGCTTTCATGTATTTATATTTATAATTTATTTTTCTTCAAGGGTCATCAGTCTGGGGCTGACAGCCTTGGCGGTAACGTTCCTGTGCTTAACGTGAATATTCATGTTTGGAAATCAATTTTTCAACTCATCCAAAAAGCTACAAACGTCATTTGACACTTCCCAATTTACAGGTCTACAGGGGTTCTTTGATAAAAACCACACCACATTCCATAATTTAACCTCCGCAGTTACTTTTCAGTTCGATCTCGTTGTCATCGCCAAAATATAATTCCAGCTCATCTTCATCCGAATCATTTACATACCACTCCATGTTAAAATCGTCCATGTTCTCAAACTCAAGCTTCAAACGTACCGTGTAATCGATGACCTTTATACTCCATTCCCCGGTGGTCAAGAGATCCCCCGCTTTATCAGTGGCAGTGACACTACCATCTTCTTTAAAGTTCAACTTATAGTTCTCGTACCGTTCTATATCTTGGTCGTTTCTCTCGACTTCCTCGACCAACCATGGGCATTCGACCAAAAAATTAGCTAAGCCTTCCTCTGTAAAATCATCGTCATTATAATCGTTGTCATCATCCTCATCGCAAACATCCATTGCACGTTCGATCGCATTGGCCAATTCACTATTGTTGTTCACGGTTATTTTGGTGCCATCATACATTTCAAAAGCAACCGGAAAATCGAATCCGACAATACCAGTTCCGCTCAGACCAGCGAAAAAACGTCTCATTTCCTTATCGCCGGTTACGGTTACTGAACCCGTTTGTTCTAAATTTGGGCTGTATGTAAAAAGGGTAACAGGGTACACAACATCAATACACTCGATATCGTCATCATCACCGCCTTCGATACAATCTTTTGAAATTTTCCCCAAATCTTCTATGTTATCAATCACTAGCTCTGAATAATCGGCCAGAACAATGGTTACCGGAAAAATTATACCCACAATGTCATCATCGTTTTCAAAAGCTTCAAAGATACCTTCGATCAGCTCCACATCTGGTTCAGAGTCAATTTTGATATCCAATCCGTTTACCGTTACTATATAAGGAAAACTAATATCAAAACAACTTGCCCCATCAACAATATTATCAAAAGAGCCGTCATTTGAAACGGTGCGCTCGATCAATTTTACCGTAGCGGAATTCGCCACAAGGGTTTTTTCATCATCCACCTGTATTTCTGCGGGAGATTCTTTTTGACAAGCGGTAAAACCAAGGGTAACTACAAGTAAGCTTGCGTACATTGCAGATTTAAAAAACTTTTTCATAATGATTTGGATTTTTATGTTAATTCAATCTTAAAACAATCCATTTTAAAAACACCCTACCCCATTTTTTAATTTTTTTCTAAATACCTTTGAAAAAAACATCCGTTTTGGACACCACCAACAACAACAACAACGTTTGTGAAGATCAGGTCTTCAGCTCAATTTTTAAAGCTAATTCAAGAACGGTGTTCAATTACATTTATTATAAATTCGGCAATGAGGAAAAAGCGCATGATGCCGTTCAAGAAGCTTTTGTAAAGCTGTGGGAAAACTGTGCAAAGGTTACTCCAGCCAAAGCCAAATCTTATGTTTATACCGTCGCCAACAATATGTACCTGAACGTCATCAAAGCAGAAAAGGTGCGCTTGAAGTATGCCGACAAAACCTTAAAGACCACGAATGAGTCGCCAGAATTCATAATGGAAGAAAATGAGTTCAGGGATAAATTGGACAAAACACTCAATGGGTTGCCAGAAAACCAGCGTACCACCTTTTTGTTGAACAGGGTTGATGGAAAAAAATATAAGGAGATTGCCGAAATGGAAGGGGTAAGCATAAAGGCCATTGAAAAAAGAATGCACTTGGCGCTGAAAACCTTACGGGAGCAAATCGATGAAATTTAGTTGGTTGATGGTCTTTAACCTTTAGTTGTTGGTTATTGGTCTTTAACCCTAAACCTTTAGTCTTTGCTCTTTGGTCGATGGAAGCAAAACAATTATTGAACTTAAATGCCATCATAGTAGGGTTTTTGGTTGAAAGATTGTTATTAATGTACTAAGTTTAGAAACCATGCAAGAAAATCATTTGGCAAAATGGCTGAACAACGAACTCTCTGAGTCGGAACTTGCGGAATTCAAGAATTCTGCCGAGTATGCTTCATATCAGAAAATCGTTGCTGTTTCAGACACTTTGAAAGCCCCAGATTTTGATGATGAAGGTGCCCTTTTGGCCATTAAGAACAAACGTGAACTACATGATTCGAAAGTAGTACAACTGCATCCGTTCAAGAAGTTTATACGTGTGGCCGCTGCCGTGGCGGCCCTTATGCTTGGTTCATATTTTTATTTGAATTCGTTGGATGAAAATATTACCACCCAATATGCCGAAAGTAGACTTATTACCCTGCCCGACAACTCAGAGGTGGTACTGAACGCTGAATCAAACATTTCATACAGTGAACAAAAATGGGATGCCGACCGAAATATTTCCCTAGAAGGGGAAGCTTTTTTCAAGGTGGCCAAAGGAAAACGTTTTACGGTAGCAACCAAAAATGGTACCGTTACGGTTCTTGGCACCCAATTCAATGTGGAAAATAGAAATGGTTTTTTTGAGGTAACCTGCTTTGAAGGTCTTGTTAGCGTTTTACACAACGGTAAAGAAACCAAACTACCGGCCGGAAACTCGTTTATGGCCATCAATGGTAAAACCATATCAACCGAAGGCCCCAGTGCCAACGAACCGTCTTGGATGCATAATGAAAGTTTCTTCAAGAGCGTTCCCCTAAAATATGTGCTTGATGAGTTTCAAAGACAGCACAATATTATCGTTGCAACCGATAATATAGATACCGACCAATTGTACACCGGTACTTTCAGCAATACCGATACTGATTTAGCGTTACAGAGTATAAGTATACCTTCACAAATAAAGTTTAAATTTGAGGGCAACAAAGTGCTCTTTTATGTCAATAAACAGCAGTAAACATATTGGTATTTTTTGCTGTCTGGCACTACTTTTTATCATTTCGATAGGTAACGCTCAAGAAAACACCCAAAAAAGCACCTATCTTATTTCATATCTACTGGATCTTGAAAATCGATTTTCAATAAAATTTTCTTATGCTGATGCCTATATACAGAATGTAGAGATCACTGTGCCCGAAACCGGGTCTTTAGATGAAATTCTTGACAGTATCATAAGTCAGACCCAACTTACCATTAAGAAACTCAACGCACGCTACTATACCCTCATCAAAAATTCTACCCTTACTATTTGCGGTATCGTCTTAAATAATTTTGAACAAAACACAGTTACTGGTGCCACTGTTGAAATACTGGGTACCGATATGGCCGTAATTACAGATCTTGATGGGAGCTTCACTTTGAGCGATGTGCCCCATGATGCCAATATACAAATCAAACACCTGGGGTTCAAGACCCTTTTTGTAGATGCCGGCAATTTGGTGAACACCAACGACTGCGCAACACTTTTACTGGCTCGGTTTTACCAACAGTTGGAAGAGGTGGTGATCTATGAGTTCTTGACCAAGGGCCTGACCAAACAGTTCGATGCCAGCATACAATTGAATACGGAAGCCTTTGGAATCCTCCCTGGGTTGACCGAGCCTGATGTGTTACAAACCATTCAAGCACTGCCCGGTATCAAAAGCATTGACGAAACCGTTTCCGATATCAATATTCGCGGAGGAAGCAACGACCAAAACCTGTTGCTTTGGGATGGAATAAAAATGTACCAGTCCGGTCATTTCTTTGGTCTGATATCCGCTTTCAACCCTTATTTGACCGATCAGGTGACCTTGGTCAAAAATGGAAGCAGTGCACAATATGGCGACGGGGTAAGCGGTATTATAGATATGCGCACCAAAAACGAAATCACCAGCTCGTATTATGGGGGCGCAGGGTTCAATTTAATAAGTGGTGACCTGTACGGCCAAGTGCCCCTAAATAATAAACTGGCTTTCCAGTTTTCGGGCAGACGCGCTTTGACCGATTTTTTGGACACCCCTACCTTCAACAGTTTTTTCAACAGGGCATTTTTAGGTGAACGGGTCGTGGGCGGTACTGCCCAAACGGTGAACACTGAACGTACCGATACCTTTTACTTTTATGATTTTACGGGAAAACTGTTATACGATATCGATCCAAAGCAAAAACTACGGTTCAGCTTTATCAACATCAACAACCTTCTTGATTACAACGAACGTTCGTTGGACCGCAATGAGGAGACCAAAAGTGCGTTGGACCAAACCAACCTTTCCTTTGGGGGAAGCCTAGAAAGTAATTGGACCGATCGATTCACTACTTTTCTGAATATCTACCATACCCATTACAATCTGGATGCCCGAAATTCTGCTGCCAACGCACAACAAACACTCTTTCAGAACAATAAAGTGATCGAACAGAGCCTTAAGCTCAATACCAATTTTGAACTGACCAAAACACTCAATTGGCTCAATGGGTACCAATTGACCGAAACCAGTATTACCAACGAAACCAATGTGAGCCAGCCCCCTTTCAAAAGCAACGTAAGGAACATCATCAAGATCCATGCTTTTTTCTCAGAACTGGCGTATGGGTCGCCCAACCAAAGGTTACATGCCAAAGCGGGAGCTCGCCTGAACTATTATGACAACCCCAATACTTTTACCGAGTTTGTAGTGGAACCGAGGCTCAATATCAATTATGCGATAACCAAAGAGCTGAAAGCCATTTTTTTGGGAGAATTCAAGAGTCAGGCAACCCATCAAATTGTGGATCTTGAACAGCATTTTTTGGGAATCGAAAAACGCAGATGGGTCATTTCTGACGGAAGAAACCTTCCCATAGCCAAAAGCAAACAGGTATCGTTGGGACTCAATTACGACCAAAAAAACCTGTACATTGGCCTAGAGGGTTTTTACAAACAGGTAGATGGCATCAGTACTTCCACACAGGGTTTTCAAAACCAAAACCAGTTTAATGGGGAGTTGGGCAAATACGCCATTAAGGGCGTTGAGTTCTTGATCAACAAAAAAGCATCGGACTATAGCATTTGGGCCGGGTACACCTACAATTACAACACCTACACTTTTGGGGCGATCGCCCCGCCCAACTTTCCGAACAATTTTGATATCCGCCATACGGCCACCCTTGCGGGCACCTATACGCTGAATACATGGAAAATAGGTGTTGGGTTGAACTACAGAACCGGAAAACCCTTTACAGCGCCATTGGCGGACAACCCCATTGACACCCCTTTTTTTCCAGCGCGCATAAACTATGGTGAACCCAACAACAGACGACTTGGTGAATACCTGAGAGCAGATGCCTCAGTGGTCTACAGTTTTGACCTTGGTTCTGAAATAAAGGCCGAGATGGGCGCATCGGTACTGAACTTTACCGATCGAACGAACATTTTAGATTTGTACTACAGCCTAAACGACGCCAATGAACTGCAAGAGGTCGAAAACACCTCATTGGGCATTACACCCAACTTCAGCTTTCGAGTGAAGTTCTAACTAATTTCAAAAACCAATTACATTCGATCGGGAACGGCAATGCCCAACAACGCAAACCCAGATTTGATGACCTCGCCCACCTTTTGCGAAAGCTGTACCCGAAACACTTTTCGCTGCTCATCGACCTCGCCCAAAATGGACAGGTTCTGGTAGAACGAATTGAATTCCTTTACCAGATCATATACGTAATTGGCCACCACAGCGGGACTGTAGTTTTCGGCAGCCAGTTGCACCGTTTCTGGAAAAAACTGTAATTGTTTGATGAGTTCTTTTTCTTTAGCATGTAGTCCTTCGACTGTGCTCTCACCTTCGGCCTTACCTGCCGAATGGGCGGCTGCGCTTAAAGTGATGTTTACACTGGTATCAAAATCGGCCTTTCGCAATATCGATTGTATACGGGCATAGGTGTACTGAACAAAAGGCCCGGTATTGCCTTGAAAATCAACCGATTCCTCTGGGTCGAAAAGTATCCGTTTTTTTGGATCTACTTTGAGTATATAATATTTTAGAGCCCCCAGACCCACCATTTTGTTCAGCTCGGCTTTTTCGGCCGGTGAATAATCTTCAAGTTTGCCGAGTTCTTCAGATAGGGCCGCCGCCGTTTGGGTCATATCGTTGATCAGGTCATCGGCATCGACCACGGTGCCCTCTCTACTTTTCATTTTTCCGCTCGGCAGGTCTACCATACCGTAGCTCAAATGATGTAAGTGTTCGGCCCATGAAAAACCGAGCTTTTTCAGAATCAAGAACAGCACTTTAAAATGATAGTCCTGCTCATTGCCCACGGTATACACCATGCCATTGATATCAGGGTGGTCATTTACCCTTTGTATGGACGTACCAATATCTTGCGTCATATAAACAGCCGTGCCATCAGACCGCAACACTATTTTTTCATCAAGCCCTTCATCGGTCAGGTCGATCCATACGCTGCCATCGTCCTTTTTATAAAAAATACCTTTTTTGATGCCATCGGCGACCACATCCTTTCCCAATAAATAGGTATCGCTCTCATAGTACAGCTTGTCGAAATCAACGCCCAGGTTCTTATAGGTCACCTCAAACCCATCATAGACCCATTGGTTCATTCTTTTCCATAGGGCAACCACTTCAGTATCGTTAGCCTCCCATTTTCGCAGCATTTCTTGGGCTTCCACTATAATAGGAGCCTGCTTTTCTGCCTCTTTCTTCTCGGTCCCATCGGCGACCATTTTGGCCACCTCTGCCTTGTAGGCCCTGTCAAAGGCCACGTAGTAGTTGCCCACCAGCTTATCACCTTTTAGACCCGTGCTCTCAGGAGTTTCACCATTGCCAAAACGCTGCCAGGCCAACATGCTCTTGCAAATGTGTATGCCCCTATCATTGATGATCTGGGTCTTGTACACCTTTTTTCCGGCGGCCTTCAATATTTCAGCGACCGAGTACCCTAAGAGGTTATTTCGAATATGGCCCAAATGCAAAGGTTTATTGGTGTTGGGAGAGGAATATTCGACCATCATGGCATCTGTTCCGCCTTCGTTCACAAAGCCGTAAGCGGCATCGTCTTTTATCTCATTAAAAAAATCAAGGTAGAACCCATCGTTGATGACGAGATTTAAAAAACCTTTTACCACATTAAAATCGGAAACCTCATCGACTTGTTCTTTCAAATAAGCACCGATATGCTCTCCTATCTGCACAGGATTCCCCTTTACGAACCGCAACATAGGAAAAACCACTACGGTAACATCGCCCTCAAAATCTTTTCGGGTGGGTTGAAGCTCCACGGCGGGCAAGTCCACAGAAAAGATAGAAAAAATAGCTTCTTTGACCTTGGCTTCCAAAACGTTTTTAATATTCATGTACGCTCGTCTTATCAAGCTGCAAAACTAATCATTTTTTACACTTTTGTGTGCTATGCCCCGTGATTTGCATAACTTTATACAAACTACCGAAAATAATGGACATTGAGGAATACCGTAACCATTGTTTGTCTAAAAAAGGAGTGACCGAATCGATTCCTTTTCCAAAATTACCACATGTTCTGGTGTTCAAAGTGATGGGCAAAATGTTCACGGCGACCGATATGAACACCTTTGCAAGTTTCAGTATCAAATGTGGACCAGATACCATTGAAGGGCTCAGGGCTACCTACGATGCTGTGCGTGAACCGGCTTATTTCAGTGAAAAACATTGGAGCAAGGTACTGGTCGACGGCGCCCTACCCAATGATATATTGATGGCGTTGATATTGGGCACATTGCAACCAAGTCCTATTTCCCCTGTATCCCCGTTCCCTACAAACTCAAGACCTTCCATGTATTTGGCGTATTTCTTACTGGTATCGGTGCCATCCATAAGTATAAAATCGTTCTTCGATATACCGAACCTGACCGTTTCAAGGT
>JAJRSY010000035.1 GCA_024278565.1 Bacteroidota bacterium | reverse complement strand
CGATATTGTTGCCTCTAAAGGTATGTTCAAAAAACCCAGAAGTGCTGCCGCAAACAATAAGGGCAGTAGGTTGGGCACTAACGAGATGAGCAATAGTTTTAGATTTTTAAATATCATTGCCATAATAAGTGCAACGAGCAATAGACCCATCAAGAGGCCCTGAATTAGGCTTTTTCTCACATAAAAGGCATTTTTGTCCAATAAAATCCCCGTGCCAGTCAGCCGAAATTCTACCATTGAGGTGTCAGTTTGGGTGCTGATAAATGTTTTAAGTTTTTGGTATATAACAGTTACACTATCCAATCCGATATCAAGGACTTTTGAGGTTATTCTTGATTTCGTTTCCTCGGCGTTGACAAATTTGGCAAAACGTTTATGGGCAAATTTTTTCACTTCCTTTTTGTAAGTGTTAAAGGTTTTTTGATCCTGGGGCAGTATAAAATATTCAGATTTGTTGAGATGGTTGGCCTTGTTCAGACCTTTGAAGAACATATTGAGCGATTGAACATTCTGTATGGGTTTTATCACCTTCATTTCTTGCACTACTTTCTCTATTTCATGGGCCACTGCGAAATCGGTTACTTTATGATCACCTTTTGTCATGACCGCCACCTCAAGTGGTCTGAACCCCGAATAATTTTGTTGGAAAAACTCAAAATCAGTAGCGATGACGCTGTTCGTCGGAAAACTTTCCTTGATCTGGTAATTAGTATTTATTTTTGTCATCCCAAGAATACAAATACCTGTAAATACGATGCTTCCGAAAATAATACTTCGCGGGCTTGTTTTTGTAAACTGGTTTATTCTATCGAGCTCTTTTCGCCAAATTTTTGAATTGTCCCTTTTGGGCAATAAATATTTGTTATTCACCAAGAGGAGTAGGGCACAGGTGAAACCGATAATCGTGATATAGGCCGTCAAGACCCCAAGAGAGGCATTAATACCAAAACCGCTAACACTACTTGATTTTGAAGTCAACAGCGATGCGAATCCGATAGCCGTGGTCACCGAGGTCAACAGGGTCGATGCCCCAACTTCTTTTAAGGTCAAGATCATGGCCTCTTGTTTTTCAAGGCCGACCTTGAGTTTTCCCAAGAAATCGTCCATGATATGAATGACATCCGAAGTGCTTACGATCAACAGTAGAATTGGGTAAAAAGAGGACAGTGCAGTGAGTTCTTTTCCTAAAATGGATAAGAGCCCCATGAATAGAATCAGTGAAAGAACAATCAAAAATAAAGAAATCAGTACTACGGCTATTCTACGGTATACTAGAAAAAGTATGATAAAGACCAAGATGGTAGAGGCGATGGTCGTGAGGGTCACCTCTCTTTTTTGCATTTCTACCAAGGCTTCATAAAAGAACGCTCTTCCTAAAAGGTGGTATTTTGCCAGTCCGTTTTTTGAAGACCTTTTCGAACCTGACCCAGTAATTCTTTGCTTTGGTCGTAATCTAAGCCGTCTTCTGTTTCAAGAACCAAGACCAAAGAGTTTGCTTTTTCGTCGATCAGCGAGTTGATGAAGAGCCCATCTTCTTTTAGTTTTTTCCAATCAGAGGCATATTTTGTTGAATCGCCCAAATGAATTATGGGCAGACGGATATACCCAAAAGTTGTTTTTAAGGGATAGAACAATGTAGTCAATGACTGATTTTCAGTAACATAAGGATACTTCTTCGCATCTTGGGAAAATCGATGAAAATCACTCAGAAATTTTTCTTCAAAGACCGAGTCCCCATTTTCTACGGCAATCAGTAAAAAGTTATCGTCGGTGCCGAACTCTTTAATAAACTGCTCGTAAAAGACAAGATCTTCGTCTCCCTCCGGGAAAAAATGGCTGAAATCAAAAGAAAATTTTAAGTTGCTCAGTGATACGGCCGATAGAACACCCAGACATAAAAAAACAAAAACGATGATTTTTTTAAAAGCAAATATGCGCTGCATGTATAGCTAGGGATGAAAAGATGATGGCCTAGACAAATTTAAGGATTTCCTCCACTAATCGGGATTTAAGAATGTTACAAATCTATAAAATTGTCCAAATCCAACGTCCAATCGTAATTCTTATAGGTAATATCGATGTTTTTGGTGGAGGGTATTATTTTTTGTTCCTTCAAAATTTCGAGTATACCTTTGGTGCCGCCAAAATCGCCCCTGAACCAACTGAAAATCGAGGTGACCGCAACTTCTTTTTCAATCGCATCATAGGTTGAGGATCTTTTTAGATATAACGCGGTGCCTTTATTGAACTGTTCGTTCAAACGACCAACTTTGTAAATGGCTACGGGCGGACAGTCTTTTGCCCCACAGTTCAAGGCGAAATGCACCCTATAATCCCTTTTATCGACCCGTAACTTGCGCTCGAATTCATCGGGAAACCATGTTCTAAAATACCCAAGCCCCAATGACCATTGTGATTTTCTGATGATGCCATGCTCAATTTTAGCAAATGCGATTTTTCGCCCTGCAATAGGTATCTGTTCTTTGCTGAAAAATGCTCTGGTATCGTTGTACAGTTCAGGGTTTTTGGCGAGTATTACCTGAATATAGGCATTATAGATATTTACCCAAAAGGACAACTTTTGTTGATCGGTTTGAAGTCCGTTTTCCAAAGCCTCAAGTGTGGTATTTGCCAATTGGTCTTGGATTTCTTGCGTATCCTTTCCCTCCTTGATATTACAAAGAAAATCAATGGAGAGCTGATTGAAATCCAATTTGTTTTTCGACGTGGTTTGAGCCCCAATATGGTGAGCAAAAGCCATGGCCATTAACCAAAGGAAGGTTGTTTTAAGTGCGAATCTACTCATGGAGTATCTTTTTAGGATCTTTAAGGTATTGCGCACAATAGATGAATATGTCGGTTTTGTCGCAATAGTGAGCAAAACTTTCCATGTAAAAGGGTTTTTTAAACGAATTCAGTAACTTACACCAGATTTATAAGCGTGTATGATCAGTGTTATTATCCCAGTACATAATGAAAAGAAGAACCTAGACCAGTTGCTTCCGTATTTGGTGAATATTGACAATCACTTGAAAATGGAGGTCATCGTATCACAGTCTTCTTCCAATTCAGATGGCTCTGAAAATCTTGCTGTAGCTGGTAACATTACATTTATTAAGTGTGGTCAAAAGGGGGGGGGCTGCACAAATGAACGAAGCGGTATTGATTTCAAAAGGGAATTCCCTTGTTTTCTTGCATGCAGATGTAAAACCTCCCAAGTCATTCTTGACCGACATTCGGCGTAATACTCCTTCCACTTTAAAACCCGAAATTTCCGCCTGCCTCGCCGGCAGGCAGGCTTGCTCTTTTTCCGCCGATCGGCGTTAAAATTTATCGCCGTAGCTATGGCTATGCCGATAAATTTTGCCTTGCTCGCCGAAAAAATAGACTGCCCGTATTCTTCCGAATTTTAAAGTGGAAGGAGTATATTGCATCAGGCTATGAGGCAGGTTTTTTTTCGTACCGATTTGACAAAGACAGTTTTTTTTAAAAATAAACGCTTCATTTGCCAGTAAGGATGGTATTTTTACTGGAGGGGGTCGATCAATGTCTTTATATTAAGAGAGACGTTTTTGAAAAACTGATCACATTTGATGAAGAGCAGGTTCTTATGGAAGATTTTAAATTTTTTGAACGAATGAAAAAGAACAATGTTCGGTATAAGATTATCAAGAACGACCTGATTGTTTCTGCTAGAAAATACGACAATAATTCGTATGCCCGGGCCAATCTTTAGAACCTGATATTGATACTGCTGTACAAAATTGGTTGCCCTTCAATAAAATTGAAAGCCTTGCACAATAGGTAGTTGCTAACTCTATACAGTCCAAATTCTTAAAATGGAAAAAATTATAAACGGAATTCAGCAAGTAGGCATAGGGGTCGCCAATGCCAAAGAGGTATTTAATTGGTACCGGGCTCATTTGGGCTTTGATATTTTGGTTTTTGAAGATGAATCATCAGCGAATTTAATGACCCGTTACACCGAAGGTGCTGCTCAAGACCGATATGCACTGTTGGCCTTGAATATGATCGGAGGTGGTGGATTGGAAATCTGGCAGTTCAGAGGTCGTGAACCACAAGCATCAAAAATATCTTTTGCTTTGGGCGATTTAGGAATCAACGCAATGAAAATTCGTTCACACAATGCCAAAACAGCCCATAAACGATTAAAAGAGGTACTGCCAGAATCATGTAACCATATTGATGGAGCCGATGAAAATGACCTCCATTTTTTTTTGACCGACCCTTGGAACAATTTGGTTCAAGTAGTGGAGGATGATTATTGCTTCAGTAAATCAAAATCAATTTGTGGGGGAGTGTTGGGTGCAATAATCGGTGTCTCTGACATAGAGCGTTCCATGCATTTCTATAAAGAATTATTGGGTTATGGGGTAGTCGTTAGTGATAGAACGGGCGTTTTTGATGATTTTTCTGATTTGGTAGGAGGAAAACACTCGTTTCGAAGGGTGCTTTTAAAACACGAAAAACGTGAGGTAGGCGGCTTTGGCGAGCTTTTTGGCCCTACGGAAATTGAATTGATACAGGTGTTGGACAGAACGCCCAATAAGATATACAAAGATCGTTTGTGGGGCGATTTGGGGTATATTCATTTATGTTTTGATATTCATGGTATGGAAGCACTTCGGGAAGAAGCCAAGCTAATGGGCCATCCGTTCACCGTTGATAGTGCCAATAGTTTTGATATGGGCGATGCAGCAGGGCATTTTAGTTATGTGGAAGACCCAGATGGCACTCTTATAGAATTTGTGGAAACCCATAAGGTACCCATAGCCAAAAAACTGGGTGTTTTTATCAACCTGAAAAAAAGAAATCCAAAAAAACCGCTGTCAAGACTGTTGGTAAAGGCGATGCAGATACATCGAGTGAGGAAAGATATGCTTTAAAAAAAATATTGGTTCGAAAGTCATTGACTTTCGAACCAATATTTTTAATGTTAAAACAGTGTAATATACTACTCTAGATAAGTGGTGGCCTCAATGGCAACATCGTTCCAAGTTTTGCTAATACCATCATCTCCCTTATGCAGTTCTTCACACACTTTGTTCAATGAAGATACAGCATCCAAGGCATTCCAGTCTTCTAAATTCATGACGCCACTTAAGGTAATATGCCTATCGGTAATCGTGTATTCCATGGGTATTTTAGCAGTTACTCCGTTCAATACAATGTTCAACGCGCATTTTTCAGAACTGTCAAACGATAGGGTTCCAGATATGAGCTCGGTATTGGCCATTACACCGAAAAAGAATTCCGTTATCTTCGCATCCCTAGTATTTGTAGCGTCGTTGGTGAACAGGCTGCTTACAGGTATTGAAAACTGCAACCCGTTCATAGCCTCAATAACAGATGCTCCCGCTTTGGTGTTTTTTAAATTTATGGTTGTAAACTTACCTCCAACCCCTTTTTTGGCCGTTGTTTTATAGGCTGTGAACTTTACACTTGTCGAATCTTGATTGACCTTGTACGATTCTTCAATTTTGACCGCTTTGGTCGCTTTTTCAGTTTCTTTTTTTACATCCTTGCAGCCAAACGATGTTATCAAGGTGAGCCCAGCCACCACTGCGATAATTTTTTTCATGTTCTTGGTTTTATTTAGGGGTTAAAGTTAATAAATAAATCATAGTTCATTCATTTGAAAGGCAAGATGTCTTGACCTTTTGCTAAGATTCCATTAACTAGATTTTTTTGAATCATGTTTGTTAACTATATCTATACGAATGATTGCCCCCTACTGTCCAATCTAAAAAGCCCCCTTTTTTTTCTTGTAATAATCAGTTTATAGAATCAGAGCCCATGTCTATAGACTTTACGTCCTTAATAGGCGTTCCTTTGTCTTTTTTAAGATATACATCCAAAAACTTTAATACTCTGCTATAGGCCTCTATCTGATTTTTCTTTTTCACGAAACCATGCCCTTCGTCTTCGAACAAAACATATTCAACGGGAACTCCGTTTTTACGAACACCGGCCACAATCTCATCAGATTCTACTTGAAGTACCCTAGGGTCTTTTGAACCTTGAAGTACGATCAACGGTTTGGTCACCTTATCGGTATGAAACAGGGGCGATATTTTTCGAAGACGCACTGAGTCGGCACTATTGGGGTCGCCCAATTCTAAATAAAGCGCTTCTTTCTGCGCTTCCCACCAAGGTGGAATGCTACGCAGGGTACGGATCCAGTTGGTGACCCCAAAAAGATTTACCCCAACGGCAAATTCTTCGGGCGCATAGGTCAGGGCCGCCATGGTCATATAGCCACCATACGAACCTCCGATGATTCCTATTTTTTCAGCAGCAATCTCGGGTTGTTGCGCCAACCAATTCTTGCCTTCCACACAGTCTTTTAGATCTTTATCGCCATGGTTAAGATCGTCCATTTGAAAAAAGGTCTTCCCATAGCCGCTGCTTCCCCTATTATTTACCGCCAAGACCGCATAGCCGTGATTAACGATATACTGTATCATTGAACTGAAATTCTGTCTTGATTGTCCGCCTGGGCCGCCATGCACCCAAACCAAGGCCGGAACCTTGCTGTCTGCTGAAGCTTGGTGCGGTTTATAATAGATTGCGGGAATTTCTAGCCCGTCAAAAGATTTGAATCGAATTACCTCGGCCGTAACCAAGTCTTGTGCCTGTATTTCATCGTTCAGTACATCGGTCAATTTGGTCTGTTTCTTTGTTTCTAGATCATAGACAAATAGATTGGAAGGTGTATGTGAGCCCCCAGCGTAGAAACGCATTGATTTTTCGTCACTTGAAAAACCTACATTGGTAATGTCCATATTATCAAAGGCCGGCAAGTCGATGTTCTTACCTGAGGCAACGTTCATGACTTCGATAACGTTTTTTGCATCTTGATTGATGTAGGTTACTTGGTAGGTGCCGTTTTCGGTAAAGTAGCTTCCGGCAATATCCCAATTGCGCTCCATTACTTTGGTACTGGTTTTGGCGGCAATATCGTATTTCATTAATGAGATTCCAAGATAAATTTTTCTATCTTTGAAAATTAAGAAAACCAATAAGATTTAATGAAATCCTTAACTCCGCAAGATTTTTATCAACAATTAAAGTAATCCCCTGTGTATAAATAGTATAGACAGGGGATTTTAAGTAAATAGGTTCACTTATTTTAGTGGTGTCAAAACAACAAAATAAGATTACAGATTTATGGCGATG